>CAYQKZ010000667.1:0-1503 GCA_964418135.1 uncultured Desulfobacterales bacterium | reverse complement strand
ATTTTGTTTGGGATATGATTTTATCCCTCATCCCGAATCGAAGACCCATCACGGTGTTGCACGGGGTGCCGTCCGACTGGATTTTTTCTTGACAAACCGCTTTTGTTTTGGTCTACATTTCCTCATAAAAAAGACGTTCATTTCTCAAGACCCATCAGTCCAAACAACCAGACGCCGCTGTCTGTCCTTTTTCAGAATAATCGATACAACACGAACGATTCAGAGAAAAGCGATGAGGAAATTCCATGATTGAAATAATTCGCAACATCGGATGGTCGATAGTTTTTTCGGTAACAGCCGGCCTGGTCGGCACAGCTCTGGTAATGGCTGCCTCGGCCGTCATTCCGCGGCTGATCGACCGACTGACGCCCAACATCGATGAACAGAAAGAGATTGCCAGAGGGAATCAGGCGGTTGCAGAGTATTTCGGCCGCTTGGTCTCTGCCGCCATTCTTGGCGTCAGTGTCGTCGTGGCGGCCGCCATCTTGGGCGGATTGATCGCAGCCCTTCACTGATGATTGGAACGGTACCCATGAAGAGAATGGTCTTACTGGCTGCATGGCTGCTTGTCATGATGACGCCTGGTGCTGCATGGTCCCGTGGCGGCGGGGGGTGTATCGAGCAGGGGACTCCTGTCTTGACGCCGACCGGAGCTGTTGCCATCGAGAGGCTTCAGCCGGGGGACGCCGTCTGGTGTTTGTCGGCGGGTCGAATGGAAGCGGCCACGGTTATGGCGTTTTACCAGGCTGATCCCGAGCGGTATATCGAGATATCCGCCGGCGGTTCACGGCTTCGGGTTACCGGAGATCATCCCATCATGGTGGCCCCTGGAGCGTATCGGATGGCCCGGGAACTTCGGGAAAAAGACATGGTTTATCTGGCAGAACAAGGCGATCTCCGGCCTGTCCGGATAGACGCCATCCGAACCGTTTCTGCCGATCTTCCCGCCTACAATCTGCTGGTAAGTCCTGGAGGTACGTTTGCGGCCAACGGAATGGTCGTTCACAACAAGGGATGTTTCCTGCCCGAAACACCGGTACTCCGATCCGATGGATCGGAGATACCCATCAGCAGGGTGCGTGATGGGGAAGAACTGATTGCCTTTACGCCCGAAGGCCGCATGGTGACGGCAACGGTGCGCGAAGTATTTTATCATCAGGTGGATGAATATCTGGTGCTGCAAACAGATCGCACCAGGATTCGGGTAACCCGAGAACATCCATTTTACGTCGGTGGTGGAACCTTCAAAACCCTGGAAGCATTGAAACCAGGCGATACGGTGTTTGCCTGGAACGGCGAGACGTTATCCGGGCAGCGCATTCTCTCGATGGAAACCGTCAACGAGACAGTTCCAGTGTTCAATCTCCAGACCGACCAGCCCAATACCTTTCTGGCAGGTGGTCTGGCCGTCCACAACAAAGGGGGGGGCGGCTGCTTTCCGGCAGGAACCCGCATCAGCACCGCGCAGGGGCCGGTTCCCATCGAAACCCTGATTCGCGGCGA
>CAYQKZ010000666.1:0-1508 GCA_964418135.1 uncultured Desulfobacterales bacterium | reverse complement strand
GCATCTTCAGATCCAGAATCATGACTTCGGGCTCTTCATCGTGAACCAGCTTCAGGGCGGATTCTCCGTCGAAGGCCACGGCAGAGCCCATATCCCGCAGGAGCAGACGTTCGGACAGGGTCTGGACGAATTCCCGTTCGTCATCTACGAGCAGTACTTTGGAAGGTACTTCGAAATCGAATTTCCGGTAGATATCCGACTGATGAAAGTCCTTTCCCACGCAGGTTTCGATATTTTTGACATCTGGAACCGCGGCAGCAATGGTTTTCAATTCCTGCTCCAGACGGCTGAGCATCAGCACATGCTTGTTGATGGTCAGGGTGACCGCACTGTTTTCGGCGCGGACGCCCACATCGTGTCCTTCATTGGCCAATGCCACCTCCACCCGGGCGGCAAGGCGGAAATCTTCGACCGATTGCCGGGATGGTTCCGTCTGCTGCAGCACATCTTTTTTCAGATTGTTCAGAATCAGTTGAACGGCACTGTCCGCACCGGTCTTGTTCATGGGCAGGATCATATCATAAAGAGACGTATGCCAGGGGTCCGTCAGGCCGAACAGAGACTGAACCCAGGCCGCACAGTCCTCATCCTGCCGATGGATCCATTTTGCGGCTTCTTTTTCGGAAATTTCCTTGGACTTGGCTGCTTGCAAGATACGATAGTTCATGTCCGCAATCAGGCATATCCTCAGAACATGGCTGACCGCCTTGGGGATTAAATGGCCGGAAAAACCGGATAGCAGCAGACGTTCTTCATGCAGTTTTTCTGCCAGCGCCAGCTTCAGATAGGCGATCGAGCGTTCCTTTTCATGGGTGAATTTGTTGAATATCGATGTCCGAGATACAAAGGCACGACTGATTTTGGACGCTTCTATTCCCGAAAGTCTCGATGCGTCATCCGTCAGGTCGCTGTCTGTGACCTTCTGATATCCGGTGTGCGCTGCAAGCTCCCGAAGCACGATATCTTCATTGCAAAACGTACCGGGGAAAATCGTTATGATCGGCATATGGCTCCTCTTCTCGTAGAAAGTATGAATGATGAAGTATGAAGTAAGAATGATAAAGGAAGTTTCATACTTCATCATTCTTACTTCATACTTTTCTTAACTTAATTCAGGTTGCAGACCGTCAACGGGCACACCGGCTCGTCTCCATCTTTGTGTGTCGGCTCGTAAATGGTGTGAATGGCTTTTTCCATGGTCGGAAATAAATGGTCTGAGCCGATTTTTGCAGCCAGATGGGTGCGTTCGAACACCTCCATGACCGCTTCATTCACCCCGCTCAGGGAAATGTCCAGTCCGGCGCTGCGGATTCGGTCGATCAGCAAAGATAGCGTTTCTTCTCCGGATGCGTCAATATCATTGATGCCGTTGGATACGATCAGGATGTGTTTGAGTGTTTTCCGGATCAGCATCAGCTCGGTGATCTGGTCGTCGAGATAGCTGGAGTTGGCAAAAAACAGGGGACCGTCGAACCGGATCAGGGAAATATATTTACATTCATGCAGGC
>CAYQKZ010000665.1:0-1518 GCA_964418135.1 uncultured Desulfobacterales bacterium | reverse complement strand
GACCCGAAAATGCTGATTGGAACCTATTCGGGTCAGGGAGGGCAGTATGTGGATCCCCGCAGCTTTCATCTCCGCAGCACCGAACGTGATGAAATCAAACATCGTTTCTTGCGTGGCGAGATCGATATTTTACTTTGCACCGATGCGGCGGCTGAAGGGTTGAACCTTCAAACCGCCGACCTTTTGGTGAATTATGATCTGCCATGGAATCCGATGAAAGTAGAGCAACGCATCGGCCGGATCGACCGTATCGGACAAAAGCATGAACGCATATCCGTCCTGAACCTGTGTTATGCCGATTCGGCGGAGCAGATCGTATACGAGCGGCTGCTTCAAAGATTGGTACAGGCCGGATATGTGGTAGGAATGCAACAGGTCTCCATGCTGCCGGTCACCCGGGAAGAATTCAACGATCTGGCAGCCCGCACGCTAACCCCTGAGGAATTGGAGATCCGTGCCAAAGAACGCATTCAGCTCCAGAAAGAACAGACCCAATGCATGGAAATACCGTCCAAAGATCTCTTTGAAATCTACATGCGCCTTAAGGAACAATCTGACCGGAAACAGGAGCCCATAACCCTCGACACCATCTGGCAGGCGATAGCTGAATCACGATATCTCAAGGAGTTGGGGTGTGTTGTTTCCAGTGATCCGGCGATCCGAACCCTTACCTTGTGTGGATTCGACAGCTTTCTTGATGGCACCGTACTCACACCGGATCGGGATCTGTTTGAAAAAGGCTTGAAAGACAGTGAAAAATCGCCGGTTTTTTCCAGCTATGGAGATCCGGTTTTTGAAAAAATACTCGATGTGTTTACGTCTTTCGAACTCCCTGGCTGCATTCAGCGGCTGACTGAGCCAGCGCCGGGCACTCAGACCCAGGTTGTCGCCTACGCCGTCGCCAGTGTTGAAAACACAGGCATTACCGGGATACGGCTGATCACTTCATGGTCAGACCTGAACAGTCTGGTGCTGGATGAAACGATCGATCTAAAGGGAATGGACCTGAGCGGAGTGAAAATCCGCCTTCAAGAAATGGTGAAAAAAGAATTCGAGCCCATTCTTGCGATTCCACGACTGGAGAGGCAAAACCAGGCGGCTGGGCATGCGCATGCAGTCTTGAATTTAATGATTGCCGACAGCCTGCTGCCGCCGATAGGGGCCAATGAGACCGACAATTTCTGGGCAACCATTAAAGATTTAGACAGGATAATCGAAAACAGGGACCGCCTGCTTATCCCCAAATTAAACACTGTTCCGCTGCGCAAAATCAAAGATGACTTGCTCTTTGATATTCCTGTACCCAATGTTGGAGACGAAACCGCCCCTTCCCTACCGATCGCACGGGTAACAGCAGCCCTGGATGCTGCCTGCCGCCTGGCTGATGGACTCAAAGGCAACCGATCGGATATCACCATCGGAATGGTCAAATTGCGCTTACATCGCGAATTAAAAAATCATATGACGCTTTACAGCAACCTATCATGACAAAATATAAATATCTTAATGGCAACCCGA
>CAYQKZ010000664.1:0-1519 GCA_964418135.1 uncultured Desulfobacterales bacterium | reverse complement strand
GTTAGCTTCATATAAATAATGAACCAATATCGTAAAATCAACCCATTCTTTATTTTTTAGCATTTTAATCCTCAATGTAACATCATATCTATCTATTCCGTTCGCTTGGTCTACATGGTAATCATCATCTTGCATTATATCCCTAATTATACTCCTAAAAAACTTTTTTGAAATAACCGTTTCATGCATGGGGGTGAAGCCCGGCAGGATTCATGAGCGTTTACAGTATCAATGTTGATTCGTCGGTGATCATCTGCCGGAGATGCAGAAACTTCATGTCCGTGTGTTCTCTTGGACGGGGAAGGTCGATGTCGTACACCGACGCCATACGTCCCGGCAGTTTGTTCTCAAGGCTGACGATACGATCTGCCAGAAAAATGGCTTCATCGATGTTGTTGGTGACAAAAATGACGGTTCGTTTTTCTGTCTGCCAGATCCGCTCGGTTTCCTTTTCCATGAAAATCCGGGTCTGAGCGTCGAGTTGGCCGAAGGGTTCGTCCAGAAGCATGACTTTATGATTGTTGGCATAAGCGCGGGCAATGCCGACACGCTGTTTCATGCCGCCGGATAATTGGTGGGGATAATGGTTTTCGAATTTCTGCAGCCCCACCAGGTCGATATAGCGCTGGGCGATTTTTCGCCGTTCTGTTTTGGGAACGCCGTTAAGCTTGGGGCCCATCTCGACATTCCCCATCACCGTCCTCCAGGCGAACAGCATGTAACTTTGAAACACCAACCCCCGGTCAGGCCCGGGTTTGGTTACGGGGGCGCCGTCCAGCAGGACATGGCCTTCGGTTGGTGTCTCCAGCCCTGCGATAATCCTTAACAGCGTGCTTTTGCCGCATTGACCGGGGCCCAGTATGACGAGAAACTCGTTATCCTGCACTTCCAGACTGATATCCTGAAGGACATGCACCCGCTGGGTCCCTTTTTGAATGAATACTTTGGATATGTTTTGGCAAACGATTTTAGGGATGCTCATATGTCTCTCTTTCTTGGCGTTTGGAATTAGAGTCCTTCGATTTGGCGCTTCCAGGGACAGATCAATCTTTCCAGACCGATGATCATCAGTGATGTCGTCCAGGCCACGATGGCAATAATCACCATGCCGCCGATCACCAGGGACGTGTCGGACATCTTCATTCCCTGAACGATGATAAACCCGAGCCCGGATCGCGATGCCACCAGTTCAGCAGCCAGAACACAGGTCCAGGCATTGGATAACGATATCTGCAGACCGGCGAAAATGGCCGGGAAAGAAGCGGGAGAGCTGACTTGGATGATTTCATCCTGGTTATTCCCGCCCAGGGCCTTGATTACATCATACAGTTCCGGCTCGATCAGGCGAATACCGTTATAGGCATTCAGCAGGCAGGGAACAAATGTTCCAATAACGATGATGAAGATTTTGGAGGGCTCTCCGATACCGAACCAGAGAATGGCGATGGATACCCAGGCAATGGGCGGCATGGGTTTGAAAATGTCGAACACCGGTTTGACAATGGCATCCACGTAAGGG
>CAYQKZ010000663.1:0-1525 GCA_964418135.1 uncultured Desulfobacterales bacterium | reverse complement strand
ATCCGGATCGATCTGAACCACGGTAAGCATCCAGGCAAAGAGAATCAGCAAAATGACGGCGTCGAAAGTTCGTTCCGCTGCAACGGTCGCCAAGCCCGTAGAAAACGGAACCTGTTCTTTCTGCATCAGAATGACCGGCCGGGCCACTTCCCCCACCCTTCCCGGCAAAATACAGTTCAGCATGAATCCGATCATCAGGGGATGAAAAGCCTGCCAGAAACCAATATGCCGAGAGGCATCCAGAATCAGTTGCCAGCGATAAATCCGCAGCATGAATCCACCGAGCGCCAGAAGGATCGTCGGGATGATCCAGAGATAATTGATGGATTTCAGATAGGCTGTCAGTTCTGTGAAAGGGACCTGTCTGAACGCCAGATACAGGGCGGCGATGGAAACAACCAGGCCGATGAACAGAGACAATGATGCGGTTTTTTTCATGCTGGAGAAACCAGTTGGGACAGCACTTCACGCGCGTAGACAATATCTTTGCGGATTTGATCGGAAAGTTCGGTGATCCCCGAAAATTTGATTTCATCGCGGACGCGCTTGACGAAATTCACCCGGATGTGCTTTCCGTAAATATCGTTATGAAAATCGAGGATATGGACTTCGACCGTAAAGATGTTATCGCTGAAGGTCGGGCTGTAGCCGATGTTGGCAACTCCCATGAACTGCCTGTCCAGACATTCGACCGTTACGGCATAAACACCGGCCTTTGGACAGAGTTCTTCTTGGAGTACGATGTTGGCCGTGGGAAAGCCCAGCAATTTTCCCCCGCGGTTTCGACCACTGACCACCGGTCCACGAACCTGATAAAAGCGGCCCAGCAGTTTTTTGGCAGATGCGACTTTCCCCCTGGCGATCAGTTCGCGGATACGCGTGCTGCTGATTCGGCCGGGACGGATTCCGGGCCGGGTTACCGATGCCTGTATCCAGTCGGAAATCAGAACATCAAAGCCCATTTCCTGCCCGAGTTGTTTCAGAATATCCACATTGCCTTCACGGTTCCTGCCGAACGTATAATCGTTTCCCGCGACAATGGCTTTGATTCCCACCCGGTGGACGAGCAGTTCAACAAAAGACCTGGCGGACATGGCAGCGAATTCATGGGTAAACGGGATGCAGATCAAAACATCGATGCCCGATGCGGATATCAGTTCGAGTTTGTGTTCGACCAGGGTGATCAGAGATAAGGTTTTATTGTGATTGACAACCCGCAGCGGATGGGGATCGAATGTCATGGCAATGGACGTGCCGCCGATTTCTTCGGCCTTTTCGATGACTTCATGAAAAAGTGCCTGGTGTCCGATATGAACACCGTCGAAATTACCGATGGTGATTACCGCATGATGAAAAGGAAGATCGTTGTGTTCCAGACTGTTGATAAGTTTCATAAAAAAATTTTATCCTGAAAAACAATTAAGCTTGACACCCATTTAAAAAAAAATTATATAGACCAAATCGAATTTTAAATCAATCTATTTGATATTCGATTTGCCGAAGTGGCGGAACTGGTAGACGCGCT
>CAYQKZ010000662.1:0-1531 GCA_964418135.1 uncultured Desulfobacterales bacterium | reverse complement strand
TCAAATTAAACTCACTTTGCCGGTTAAAGATGTTCCACCCGGAAAATATTTCGCTTTTCTTCAGGCTCATCCAGTGAATAAAGATCCCGCCGTAGGGACAACTATTGGAATTGCGGCTGCGGCAAAATTGTAAGCCTTGGATTTTCCTGGGATCAAGAGCAGGCTGTCATCACCGTGACGGATCAAGGAGAGGCATTACATATCGAAGACATATCGGAGCCTGATTTTAAATGCGGAGCCGAAGGCGGCTATGGACTGTATATCATGCAGCAATTGATGGACGACATCCGGGTCGAGAATTTTCCCGGAGGCAAACGCCTGATAATGATCAAATATCTGAACCAATGGAATGGATGATCATGGCAGGCATCCGACCTGCATTTTTGTTTTTTCTCTGTCTGCTGCAGGTTGCCTGCGCCAGCATCCCGTCTTCGGTTCCCCTGCCGGCGGAAGGCATGAAGTCTTCAATCGATTTGACAGAGCCGGCCATTGCACCCCTGGAAGTGCTGCAGGCGTTCGAAGCCGGAATGAACCGGGAATACCTGCTGGGCCCCGGCGATGTGGTAGAGATCGTTGCGCCGACACTGCCGGAAATTATCGGCGATCAGACGATCAGCCCCGATGGAAGCATGACGATCTACCCGGCAGGAGAGGTGAAAGTTAAAGGAAAAACGCGAAGCGAAGCCGAAACGATCATCAAGGAGGCGCTCCGGCGCTATTTCGACGTGCCGGCATTGACGCTTCGCATCAAAACGTTTGAAAACAACCAGGTGTATGTCCTGGGCCGGGTAACGTCTCCGGGTCCGATCAAATTCCGTGGCCGGCCGAATCTTCTGGAAGCCATGTCCCGGGCCGGGGCGTTTTCAGGCAGCGGGCAGGTCCGCCCCCCCTACCAGTGCGCCATTATCCGAGGCAAGGATCAGATGCTCTGGGTCTCGCTGGATGAAATGCTTCACGGCGGATCATCCGGACGCAATCTGGATCTGGCCGGTGACGATATCATCTATATTCCCGATGTCGAAGAAGGCAATGTCTTTATCCTTGGCGAAGTGGGCAGGCCCGGAGCTTACGATATCGCCGGTGTCAAAACCATTCTTGATGTTGTCGCCAAAGCCGGCGGGCCAACCGAAAACGCGGTGACCAACAACATTTTGCTGATTCGAAACCGGGGCAAAGATCCCAGTCAACCGATCCGGGTCAGTCTGGACGACATGATCAACAAGGCCGATTTTTCCGGCAATATTCTGCTGTCCAAAAACGACATTGTTCTGGTGCCCCGCAATGGTCTTTCCAATTACAACTACTATCTGCGGATGATCAACCCCTTCACCCAGTTCTTCGTAACCGGCTATGCCCTTGGAAAATGACATGACCACTCAGCCGGCCCCGCAACCCAAGCGTGCATTCAGAAAACCGTTCAATCCGATCGGCGCAATCATCGAGTACCTGCATATCCTGATTGCCATCACGGTGATCGGCACCTTGCTGACTGTTCCGGTTGTGAGTCTCAAGAAAAAGCCGAAATTCGGGG
>CAYQKZ010000661.1:0-1533 GCA_964418135.1 uncultured Desulfobacterales bacterium | reverse complement strand
GTCCGCTCATGGCGGCAGCCCCGGCCTTTCCGGTCGATCCGCCGACCACCAGTACATGCCCTGCCGTTCCCTTATGGCTGGTCGGCGATCTTGGGGCAAAAGACCTGGCAATCCCATCGGCCGTCAGAATATGGTGGCTGGGGCCGATGTTTTGAACAATGTGCGGCGGGATGCCAATATCGATGGTTTCAAGTCGGCCGGTGACCGTAGCCCCTGGAAACAGGATATGCCCAATTTTAGGGAAACCGAATGTGACCGTGGTGTGGGCCTGGATGCAGGCCCCGCAGATCATTCCCGTGTCCGCATTCAGACCGGAGGGGATATCTACAGCAATGATGGGCCGATTCAGGGTGTTCAAGAACTCGATCACTTCTCTTAAAAGCCCAGTAACGTCAGCATTGAGCCCGGTTCCCAAAAGCGCATCCACCCAAATCCGGTGATGACACATGGCATTACGATGCTGCGCCAGGGATGTGGTGTCTGTAATCTCGACAACTGGAATTTTCAGTGCGCTCAGCAGATCCAGGTTGGCAGCGGCATCACCTTTCACCGCCGTTTGCTCGGAAAAGAGATAAACGGTTACGGATGCCCCCAAGCCATGGAGATACCGGGCGATGACGAACCCGTCGCCACCGTTATTTCCCCTTCCGGCAACGATCCCCACGTGATGATTGCGGATATCCGGAAATGTTCTGACGATAACATCGACAACACCTCTGCCGGCACTTTCCATCAAAACCCTGCCCGGAAGCCCGAAAGACGCGATGGTTTCTCTATCCATCCGCTGCATTTCAGAAGCTGTGACAATCACCTGCATAGAAAAATCCCATCATTTCGAAATATATGGTCATTCAGAAAAATAATTTCGCTGCGTTACGGTAAGTGAATACCCGATCTGAAAACCACATTCCGAATCCGTTCCAACAACGCTTCCGATTTTGTTTCCATGGCGAGTGCATCGGATTCATCGTTCTCATGGTCATATCCGACCAGATGCAGCATGCCGTGTATCAACAGCTCGATCAGGCGCTGTCGAAACGTGATGCCGGCCAGAGCAGCTTCTTTTTCGGCTGTATCGGCCGATATCACCACATCTCCGAGCAAAGACGGCGAAATCTGAGAAAATTCACCTTCCTGCATGGGAAAAGATATGACATTGGTCGGGCCTTCATGCTTGAGGTAATCCTGGTTCATGATTTCAATCTGGGCATCATCGACGATCAGCAGAGACAACTCGTGATCAGGACAGCCCAAGTCGTTTAAGATGGCCAGAGCCGTTTGTTCGAGAATCTTTAGCGGAATCTTTTTCCGGTTTTGCCGGTTGCTTATCAGAATGCCCATCTTTTGCCTTTCCGCCGACCAGCACCAGGGTGTCGCTGTATTCAATCCGGTGATGGTGAATACCGTTTAAAATCTTGTTGAAAGTTTTGGCAATACTGTTCAAATCTTTGAGGGTCAGTTCGCAGTTGTTGAGCTGTCCGTCTGAAAACACCTTGTTGATCAGATTCTGCACCAATCCCTGAATCCGGGCCG
>CAYQKZ010000660.1:0-1537 GCA_964418135.1 uncultured Desulfobacterales bacterium | reverse complement strand
TGGCCGTTGTCAGATAATCCGGGGTTTCCGGAAATTTTTCTAATGTCCACCTGGGTATCTTGACCACGCAATAATCGATGGTCGGCTCAAAAGAGGCCATGGTTTCGCCGGTGATATCATTCGGGATTTCATCGAGTGTATAGCCCACGGCCAGCTTCGCCGCAATTTTGGCGATGGGATAACCGGTTGCCTTGGATGCCAGTGCCGAACTGCGGGAAACCCGTGGATTCATTTCGACCACGATCATCTCGCCGGTTTCGGGATGAACGGCAAACTGTACGTTGGACCCGCCCGTATCCACACCGATCTCCCGCAGAATGGCGATGGCCGCATTTCGCATCTGCTGATACTCTTTGTCGGTCAGGGTCTGGGCCGGCGCCACGGTGATGCTGTCTCCGGTATGAACCCCCATCGGGTCCAGGTTTTCGATGGAGCAGATGATCACCACATTGTCGTTATGATCCCGCATGACCTCAAGTTCGTATTCTTTCCATCCCAGGACGGATTCTTCCAGCATCACCTGCGTGATCATACTGGCATCGAGCCCAGCCTTGGCAATGACCTCAAGCTCTTCCGGGTTATAGACGACTCCACCGCCGGTTCCGCCCAAAGTAAAGCTGGGCCGGACGATGATCGGAAAACCGATATCGCCGGCAATGGCCCGGCACTGTTCCATATCGGTGGCAATGCCGCTGCGGGGAATGCGCAGACCGATCCGGTCCATGGCCTGGCGAAAGAGATCCCGATCCTCGGCCTTCCGGATCGACGCAATGGTGGCCCCGATCATTTCCACCCCGAATTTTTCCAGAACCCCCAGTTCCGCCACCTGGATCGCGGTGTTCAATCCAGTCTGCCCGCCCAGGGTGGGCAGAATCGCACAGGGCCGTTCCCGCTCGACGATTTTGGCAACGGTCTCCGGGGTAATCGGTTCGATATAGGTACGGTCGGCCATATCGGGATCGGTCATGATGGTGGCCGGATTGCTGTTGATCAGAACCACTTCATACCCTTCTTCTTTCAACGCCTTACAAGCCTGGGTACCGGAATAGTCGAATTCACAGCCCTGGCTGATGATGATGGGGCCGGCGCCGATGATCAGGATTTTATGAATGTCTGTGCGTTTGGGCATATCACCTTATGACAAATTATAGACATTCAGAAAAATAATTTCGCTGCGTTATCGGTCGGGAATGGCCGAAAAATGCCTATCCCCTCTCTGATGCCTTGCGAAATGAATTTTCATGCTTAGGGTGAAGCCAGGCATGATTCATGATCGTTTACAGGATAAGTCAGAATGCGGCTGCCATCGCTTGCTGCAAGCGAACGAACTGTGCTTCCAGCTCCGGCAGGAGGGCTGCGATGGCGGATAGGTCGCCACTAATTCCGGATTGCTCCATTTCGTAGGCCACGGCCCGCAGGGCCTCGCCGCCGACATTGCTAGCGGCGCCTTTGATGGTGTGGGCCTGAATGCCGGCTCGGTCAGTGTTCCCGGCTTGCAGCGCGGCCCTCAACTCGGCGATCTGTTTAGGCATATCCG
>CAYQKZ010000659.1:247-1538 GCA_964418135.1 uncultured Desulfobacterales bacterium | reverse complement strand
CATGTCCGTGATCTGTGCCTTGACCGCGCAAAATACGTTTTCCGTCACCGGAATTTTTCCGGTGATGCCCGAATTCATTGCACTGCAGATCGACACAGTTATCGAAGACATCGGCGTGGATGCCATAAAAATTGGTATGCTGCATTCCCGGGAAGTGATCTCTGTCGTTACGGAACGGTTGAAGCACCACCGGGTTTCGAATATCGTTGTCGATCCGGTGATGGTTTCGACCGGCGGAGACAAGTTGCTTCAGGATGACGCCATAGATGCCTTGAAAACCATTCTTTTTCCCATTGCCACTGTCATCACTCCCAATTTGCCGGAGGCTGCCTTGCTGCTGAACCGGCCGGTAGAAACGTTGCTGAGTGCTGACACTTCTCAGCTTGAAACTGCCTGCCGACACTTGTCCACATTCGGCGCCCGAGCGGTTGTTCTAAAAGGCGGGCACGGAAAGTCTCATCGGATGATAGATTTACTCTATACGGCCAAGGACGGCCGACTGAAACATTTTGAATCCGACCGGATCGATACCACCAACACGCACGGAACCGGCTGCACGCTATCCGCTGCAATTGCCGCTTGTCTGGCAAAAGGTCTTTCGCTCGAAGAATCTGTCCGACAAGGAAAAATCTATATTACGGCGGCTTTGGAATCTGGTGCTGCCTATCAACTGGGGAATGGACACGGCCCGGTTCATCATTTTCACGGATATTGGAAATAAATACACATCCCCACTGCTCAGAGATAAACGGCTGGATTGATTTCAAAGAAAGAAAAATCATGGCGATTTCGAAAATCGAATTACTGCAAACACACCAATATCAGGCGCAGATGCTTGCCAACAAGGTCAAGAAACGGTTCAAACATCTTCGCAAACGTTTTGCCGAACAAAAGATTGATGTTTTCAGACTCTATGACTGGGATATTCCCGAAATTCGTGCTGCTGTAGATTGGTATGCCGGACATCTTGTCATAGCAGAATACAAGAGAAAACAATCTACCCCAGAATGGCTGCCCATGATGGGGGCGGCAGTGGCCGAAGCATTGAATGTTCCAGCAGAAAATGTACATCTGAAAGAAAGATTTATGGGAGTCCAGGAAGGAAACAGGTATGAAAGGCTTGATTATACGGATCAGAAGATCGTCGTTTCCGAACGTGATTTCTTGTTTTATGTAAATCTTTGGGACTATGTGGATACAGGGCTTTTTTCCGATCATCGAAATACGCGGAAATTGGTGCGAGAACAGGCCGAAGGCGGGGATTTTCTCAACCTGTATTGCTACACCGGAT
>CAYQKZ010000659.1:0-237 GCA_964418135.1 uncultured Desulfobacterales bacterium | reverse complement strand
GGGGGGCACGCACAACGGTTTCTGTGGACAGATCGGAATCAGCGCTCCGATGGGCCAGAGAGAATATGAATCTTAACGGGATCAGTGAAGCCGCAAACTTGCTGGTTAAAGCGGATTCGTTCGATTTTCTAAAAAGTGCCAAACGCGAGCATCGAACTTTCGATCTGGCAGTCATCGATCCGCCATCTTTTTCAACCAGCCGGGAAAAAACACATGATTTTGATATTTCAGTTGATC
>CAYQKZ010000658.1:0-1539 GCA_964418135.1 uncultured Desulfobacterales bacterium | reverse complement strand
CCAAGCTGGCGGAACCTTTGGGCTATATCGTCAAACCCTATGAACGGAATGGTCTTCAAGCCTGCATGGAGATGGCCTGTTACAAAGCAAAGATGGAGCGGCTTTTGAAAGAAAGCGAATTGCGGTTTCGCTCCATGTTTGAATATCTGCCGGTGGGTTATCTGGCAGTGGATGCATCCGGCTGCTGTGTCGAGTTCAATACGGAGTTATGCCATATTTTGAAATATGACCATCAGGAACTTGTCGGCAGGCATTTTGTCGATCTCTGGGCACCCGAGAATCGACATCGATATCCGGAGCAATTTGCAGCACTTCAGGAACAGGGAAGACTTCAGACGGAGCTGATGCTGGTATGTAAAGACAATACGCAAATCGCAGTTCTTTTCGAGGGGAGGATTCAGCGCAATACAGAAGGTGAATTCTTTCGACTACATTGCATTCTGCACAATATCACCGAATATAAACGTATCGAGACAGAACGGCAGCAATTGATGGAACGGATTCAGCAAGTCCAAAAGGCGGAAAGTCTTGCCCGAATGGCCGGTGCGATCGCGCATCATTTCAATAACCAGCTTCAAGTGATCACCGGAAATCTCGAGATGGCTCTGGAGGATATGCCGCAGGATGCAACCGTTCTCGACAGTCTGAATGAGGCGATGAAAGCGGCCGGAAAATCAGCGGAAATCAGCGGTCTGATGCTGACCTATCTCGGGCATGCTCCCGGTAAACGGGAGTCTCTGGATTTTTCACAAGCCTGCTCCGGGTGCCTGCCCATGATTCGAATCACCCTGCCAAAAGACGTGGTGCTGGCGACCAACTTTCAATTTCCCGGACCGATTGTCGAGGTCAATGCCAATCAACTCCAGCAAGTGATTGTCAATCTCGTCACGAATGCATGGGAATCCGCAGTTAAAGGGCGATGTTCCATCCATTTGAATGTGCAGACCATTTCATCCGAAATGATTCCGGCATCGCATCGCTTCCCGATCGACTGGAAACCGTTGAACATCCCCTATGCGTGTTTGGAAATTATGGATATGGGCTGCGGCATTGAAGAAAAAGATATCGGAAACCTCTTCGATCCATTTTTTACCACTAAGTTCACCGGCCGGGGCCTCGGATTGTCTGCTGCAATGGGAATCATCCACGCACACAGCGGCGGAATCACTGTAGAGAGCAGACCCGGCCAGGGAAGTATTTTTCGGGTCTTTTTACCGATATCGGCCAATGAAATCGCCGCTCTCCCGGAAAAAACCGAAAAACCTCCGGAAAACAAAGCAATCGGTATCACGATCTTGCTGGTCGATGACGAAGAGCAGGTGCGCAATATGGTCAAAATGATGATCAAGCGCATGGGGTTTGCGGTGCTTGAAGCCAGGGATGGGGTCGAAGCCGTTGAACTGTTTCAACAGCATCGAGATGTGATCCGCTGTGTACTTTCTGATTTGACCATGCCGCGCATGGACGGCTGGCAAACGCTGGCTGCACTGCGCAAGCTTTCGCCCGATATTCCGGTGATTCTATCCAGCGGGTATGACG
>CAYQKZ010000657.1:0-1539 GCA_964418135.1 uncultured Desulfobacterales bacterium | reverse complement strand
CAGAATCGGCGTGGCCATGGATCCGGCATTCTGTTTTTATTATCCGGACAATCTGGATGCCCTGACCGAGGCAGGCGCCGAACTGGTTCCCTTTTCTCCGATTGCCGATTTACACTTGCCGAAGAATCTTTCCGGCATCTATATTGGCGGTGGCTATCCGGAACTGCATGCGGAAAAGCTGGCGGCCAATACGGCACTGCGTTCCCAAATTCTGGAATTCAGCCGCAAAGGCATGCCCATTTATGCGGAATGCGGTGGACTCATGTATCTGTGCCGGGAGCTGACAGACTTGAACGGCCGGACATATCCCATGGCAGGCTGTTTTCCATTTGCCACCCGGATGCTCGATCGTTTGAAAACCCTGGGGTATCGGGAAATCACCCTGAAAACCCATACAATCCTCGGACAGGCAGGCCAGACGATCCGCGGACATGAATTTCATTATTCCGAAATCATTCCCTTGGCGGAAGTACCGACGGTTTATGCAGTGACATCCCGATCCGGGGAAACCCAGGTTGCGGACGGATTTCAGATCGACAACACACTCGGCAGTTATATTCATCTGCATTTCGGCAGTCAGCCGGATGCCGCGCCCGCGTTTGTTCGGGCATGTACAACGTATCAGAAAGAAAACCCAACCACTGCAACGACAGGAACATCATGACACCCAGCGAAATCGAATCACAGAGTTTCATCATCATCGACACCGAGGCCGGCCCCCACGATTTTTCGCCGGATGAATGGCAGATCGTCCGCAGAATGATTCATACATCGGCGGATTTTGACTACATGAAAACCGTCCGATTTCACCCGAATGCCATCGCAAAAGGTGTGCAGGCCATTCGGAACGGAAAAACCATCATCACCGATACCACCATGGCCAAAAGCGGGATCAATGCCGCCGGATTGGAGCGCTACGGTTGCCGTGTCATCTGCCTGATCCAGGATGACGCCGTATGCCGAACGGCGCAGGATACGGGAAATACCCGTGCGGCGGCGGCCGTGGATGCCGCATTGGCTGAAATGGACGGCGGTATCTATGTTGTCGGAAATGCGCCGACCGCGCTGCTGCGCCTGATTGCATTGATCGAGAAAGGACGAGCCTGCCCGGCGCTGGTGATCGGGCTTCCGGTCGGGTTCGTGAATGCCGCGGAATCCAAGGCGGGTCTCATGGCCATGAATTATCCCTATATCGCCAATGTCGGCAGAAAAGGCGGTTCCACGGTGGCCGCCTGCGTGGTGAACGCGCTTGTGAAAATAGCGACAGCACCACCCTTGACGGCTTCGTAAAAAGTTCGCAGGCAAGGCGCGCAGCATCCGGACTTTTTACAAAGCCGTCACCATTGTCTTAACCTATTGTGATATGCATCGGGGGAATCAAATGAAACAGCAGACAGGAACATTGTATGGCATCGGTATGGGTCCCGGAGATCCGGAGCTGCTGACGGTCAAGTCGGCCCGGATTATCTCTGAAGTGGATGTGATCTTTGCCGCAGCATCCACCAAAAATGATTACAGCCTGGCGGTCAATATCGCCAA
>CAYQKZ010000656.1:0-1545 GCA_964418135.1 uncultured Desulfobacterales bacterium | reverse complement strand
AGTAGAAAATGTTGAAGGCGTAGGGATATATATATTAAAAGGTAGAGAAAAAATAAATGGATGACAGAATACTATGGAAAAACCACTTATTTCCATTATCATTCCGCTATATAATGCTGAACTGTTTATTGAAGACACGGTCCGATCGATATTGGATCAGCGTTATAATAACCTTGAAGTGATCATTACCGATGACAGATCGACCGATAAATCCGTATCCATAGTTCAGCAATTTACAGATTCCCGAATACGTCTGATCGTCAACGAACAAAACCTGGGGCCTGAAAAGAACTGGAACAAAGCCTTGGCGCAGGCCAAAGGCAAATACATCAAGCTGGTCTGCTGCGATGATCTTCTTGAAAAAGACTGTATCGAAAAACAGGTGGCTGTCCTGGAAAATCCCCGGTTTGCCGATGTCGGATTGGTAAGCTGTTCCCGGTACATCATCGATGCACAAAACCGGAAAATCATGCAACGTTCATTTGGAAAACTGAGTGGACGATATAATGGTCGGGGCATTATCAAGCTGATCATCCGCAGCGGCAACAATCCTGTGGGGGAGCCGATGGCCGGCCTGTTTCGTGCGGATTTGGTAAAGGAAATAGGCGGCTATCGGGCTATTGCGCCTTATGCCATCGATCTGGATTTCTGGATACGCCTGCTGGCGAAAACCAATATTTATATTATCAACGAGCCGCTGTGTTCGTTTCGGGTATCTTCGAAATCCTGGAGTGCACGATTGAGTTTCAACCAATTGAGCGATTATCTGAAACTGATCCGCATCACGGCATTGGAAAATTCCCCCCTCCTTTCCAGAACGGATATCATATCCGGTCGATTGCAATGCCTGGTAAAAACCCTGCTGCGAATACTGTTCTTCAAGGTGTTTTCTCTGTCATTGACTTAATGATCGAATTTATGGATACTTCCCTCAATAGTTGTCAGAGAGGTTGTTGATGCGGGCAAAACCAAGGGGTGCGCTGATGCATTCGCTGTGAAAGAAAATATTTCCTTATTTCTTATCTCGATAATTCCTATTAATTAGCTCTGAAAGCCCTCAAGGAGCTGAGATCAACGGTCAAACAATTGAAAACGGAATTGCAATAACCGGCCTGATGTCAATTCCGCCAAAGTGATGGGATATAACCCCATGCAGGATTTCTGGAAAAATAAAAAAGTGCTGATTACCGGCCATACCGGATTTAAAGGAACATGGCTTGTTCACTGGCTGAAGTTAATGGGGGCGAAGGTTGCCGGTTATGCGCTTTCGCCGCCGACAGTGCTGAGTCTGTTCGAGTTGACGGATGCATCGAAAAACATGATTTCCGTTCAGGGAGATGTCCGTGATTCCATATCCCTCCTGCTGCCTTGTGAAATGAATTTTCTGAAAGTCTATAGATTCGGCCGGTTCTTTGAATGCAGCTCAAGTATTTCGACCAGTTCGTGATCGCTGTATCTGGAAAGGTAAATAAACGATGGGCAAGTTCATGTTTGTTGACAACAGCAATGTCTGGATAGAGGGTATGAAGGTAAGCGCCGTTTATA
>CAYQKZ010000655.1:0-1549 GCA_964418135.1 uncultured Desulfobacterales bacterium | reverse complement strand
GGAAAGGAAGCTGTTCCGATGGCCTGCCCCAGAAGCCCGACCAGAATGAACATGATGCGAAGTCCGTAGTTCAGGCAGGCAATGCTGCCTTCGGGCAGGTAGGAGCCGAAAAACTTCAGAAAAAATTCTGTTGAAAACGACATGGTCAGGCCCACCATCAGCGGAAGGGTCAGGCGTACATAAGCAAGAAAGTCGGGATGGGTAAAGTTGACGACTGGCCAATACTGCATGCCGACTTTCCGCGCACCCCGGTACTGGATAGCGAAATTGCCGAGAAACGAGCCGGCCAGAACCCCCCAGGAAAAGCCTTCCATTTTCAGAATTGGGCCCAGCGCCATGCCGGCAGCAATAATGCAGATATTATAGACCAGCGGCGCCAGAGCCGGAAGGCTGAATGATTCCTTGGCAAACTGGGCGGCGGTGAACATGCCGCCGGTAAAAAAGAAAAACTGCGCGGGCAAAATGATGCGGGTCATGCGAACTGCCTTGGCCAGCAGGACCGGGTCGTGAATTCCCGGGGCAGTCAAGGCAATCAGCTCTGGAGCAAACAGCATGGAAATTCCGATAAAAATGATCAGCATCAGACCAAAGCTGTTCATGATGACGGAAAACACTTTCCAGCCTTCTGCTTCGCGATCTGCTGCCAGATATCCGGAGAAAATCGGGATAAAGGTAACCGATAAAAAGCCGCTCGCAACGATATGATTGAGTATTTCCGGAATCACAAACGCAATCTGATACGCATCGACATCCCCTCTGGCACCGCCGGCATAGGCAATGGCCATTTCCCGGAAAAGGCCGATCACTCGGCTTAAAAACACCGAAGCCATCAGAATCAGTGAGGCGATGCCAACTTTTTGATAAAGTGATTGTGTCATGGAGTGCCGACTGTAGGGTGAAAAAAATATAAAATCCGATCGATACAAGATGTGCTGTTTTTTCCTGAATGGGTTATGCTATCAAAGACCCATCGATAACTCAAAGAAAAATCGAAAGATTGCTCTGCAGATATTCGATAGTTGCCATTCCTTCACTCAAATTGACATCAAATCGCAAGTGCTTATGATTAAAAACAATAAATTTTTGTTTGTGTTGACAGCACAAAAGGAGGAAACATGCGATTTGATAAATTTACGGTGAAGTCTCAGGAACTCATACAAAACGCCCAGTCCCTGGCGTCCCGGCAGAACAATCAGCAGATCGAGCCGGAACACCTGTTAAGTGCCATGCTGGGGGAATCCGAAGGAATCACGTCATCCATCTTGCGTAAACTGGGCGTATCCCCCGCCGGGGTCGGTCAGGAGCTTATACTGGCCATGAACCGATTTCCCAAAATTACCGGGGTCTCGGAAGTCTATATTTCTCAGCGGACCAAAACGATTCTGGATGCCGCTTTTGCCGAATCCGACAAGATGAAGGATCAGTATGTCAGTATTGAACACATTCTATTGGCCATCTCCGATGAAAAGACCGGGGAGGCAGCCCGGATTCTGGGCCGCAACGGTGTTACCCGCGAAGCCATTCTCAAGGTGCTGATGGATATTCGGGG
>CAYQKZ010000654.1:0-1552 GCA_964418135.1 uncultured Desulfobacterales bacterium | reverse complement strand
TAAATATGAAGAGAGTTAGGCAACTAAAAAAAACTGACTACAGTGCGAGACTTGGTTAAAGGCATTTATCGAAACGGGTCAAACATCGACCTGACGCTTTGCGGCGGTTAGGATCATAACAATGGCAGAATTATCAAGTAAAAGCGAGGATCAGTTCCGGAAACTGTTTGAACTGAATCGAGCGATCATGCTTCTGATCGATCCGGACTCGGGAGATATCATTCAAGCCAACCAAGCGGCATCAGACTTTTATGGGTGGTCTCTATCAGAACTCAGAACAATGTGCATTCAGCAAATCAATACCTTGCCGCCTGAAATCGTGATGGACGAGATGCATAAAACCCTGTCTGCGGGATCGCTGCACTGGGTGTTTCAGCATCGCAGAGCAGACGGCACCATCCGGGATGTGGATGTGTTCAGCAGCAAGATAGAATTGGCGGAAAAGAACTTTCTCTGTTCCATTGTCCACGACATCACCGAACGCAAGCGGGCCGAGGTGATGCTGATAGAGAGCGAGGCGCAATATCGCCTGTTGTTTGAATCGGCATCCGATGCACTTTTCCTGGTTGCCATCGATACGGGTAATATTGTCAATGCCAACGTCAAGGCATTGGAGCTATACGGTTATAACCGGCAAGAGATGCTGACCAAAAAGAGCTGGGATTTATCGGCGCAGGCAGAAGAGACGCGCCGCCTGACCCTGGAGGCTCGGGCTGCCCCCGACCCGATTTTACATGTTCCACTGCGCTTTCACCGAAAAAAAGATGGTACCGAATTCCCTGTCGAGATTACTTCCCGGATATTTCCCTTGAACCAACAGGATGTTCTGCTGGTTGCCATTCGCGATATCACCGATCGCCGTCGCGCCGAAGCCGAAAAATCGGAAATGGAAGCCCGGAACCGGCAGCTCCAGAAGTTTGAAAGTCTGAACCGTATGGCGCGGGCCATTGCTCACAATTTCAACAATCAACTGCAGGTTGTGATCGGGAACCTGGAAATGGCCATGGAAGATCTTCCCCGGCTTTCGTTTACTGCCGACAAACTGGCGGCGGCACTGAAAGCCGCTCATAAAGCCGCCCAGATAAGTGGTTCGATGTTTTCCTACCGGGGACAAACCACGGGCAATCGGCAACCTCAGAACTTATCCCGAATCTGCCGCCAGAGTCTTGCCTTGCTTCAGGCTGCAGTTCCAAAAAATGTAACGATCGAGACCCATTTTCCTGATTCGGGTCCGGTTGTCCATGCGGATGCCAATCAAATCCAACAGATGCTGACGATCCTGGCCACCAACGCCTGGGAAGCCTTCGACCAGAACCAGGGGCTGATCCGCCTGAACATCCAGACGGTCGACCGATCGGACATCCCTTTATCCAAACGTTTCCCCGTAAACTGGCAGCCGCAGGACAGTATGTACGCCTGCCTGGAAGTGGTTGACACTGGAAGCGGAATTATGTGCCGCGATACCGACAATCTCTTCGATCCGTTTTTTACCACAAAATTTATCGGAAGAGGCATGGGATTGCCGGTCGTTCTGGGTATCGTGCAGACCCAT
>CAYQKZ010000653.1:0-1564 GCA_964418135.1 uncultured Desulfobacterales bacterium | reverse complement strand
TGGCAGTTGGCGATACACAAATTTCGTTATTTTTGATGGTATAGAAGCCTCTCATCAAATGATGGATTTCCGCAGATCGGACATCTTCTTCAAGAACGGCGTTGACAATCGGTTTATTTATGCGGGCCGCACCCATCAACTTGAGCAATGCAGGTCTGACAAATTCGATAAAAGATGTCAGCGCCGGCACGGGATTGCCCGGCAAACCGAAAATCAATTGATTGCCCTTTTTACCAAAAGAGCAGGGACTGCCGGGCTTCACATCGATCCGTGCAAACTGGATTTCGATATCGAGGTCGGCATAGATATCTCTGACATAATCATATTTCCCCATGGATACACCGCCGGTTGTTATTATCACATCGGATTTCAGTGCCTTGACAAACATTTCCTTCAATTCGTTCATATTGTCTCTGGCAATGCCCAAATACTCGGGAAGACAGGAATATTTTTTTACTTCTGAATACAATGTGTAGGCATTAACATTTCGAATTTGGCCGTCCCCGATTGATTTGCCGACATCGGCCAGCTCATCACCTGTGGAGATAATCGAAACTGTCGGCTGTCTATAGACCGATATTTTCTGGCGATTGAGTGAAGCCAGCAGACCCATATCCGCAGATTTCAAGCGATCACCTTTTTTCAGCAATTTGTCTCCGATCTTGATACTCTCTCCGGCGAACCGGTAGTTGTTGTACTGACTTACCTCATGGAATATGCTGACAGTGCCGTCTACTTCTTCTGTATCTTCGAACTTGACGACCGAATCCGCACCGGCTGGAATCGGTGCACCGGTCATGATTCTTACCACCGTTCCCTTCGATACGTCGAGGCCGACAACGGAGCCGCCGGCCTGAATTTCTCCGATCACGCGAAGCTTGACAGGGTGATTCACGGAGGCCCCCAGAGTGTTCGACGCGATGACGGCATACCCATCCATTGCAGAATCATCGACGCCCGGAATCTTGATATCCGAAATAATGTCTTCGAATAGGATGCGCTGAAATGCTTCCAGAATGGCGGTTTTTTCAGTACTCAACGGGATAACGGAATCGAGAATGATCGTTCGGGCTTCTTCGAAAGATACGGATAAATTCTTTGTTTGCATTGGGTAGTGTCTCTTGATTGTGGATGTGTTCTGCCCTTGGTTTTTTTGAACAGATCATTTCCCGTTGTTTGTCGTGTATGCCATTAAGTCTGTCAACGTAGCTATAAAGTAACTATAAGCGCGATATTGATTGTCGTCAAGGAAAAAGCCGGAAAATCAGAGCGAGAGATTGCTGCCGATGCATATGAATCATGGAAGTTTCGTCTATTACTTGATGCACTAAAAGAAAGTTGGCTGATATTAAAGGATTATTGTCGATTGAATTCTTCAATTGACATCAATGAGTTCCTATCTTATAAAACCGCCCGGTGGCTATCCGAAAAAATGCGCCCGTGAAATTTACAACAACGCTTCGATCGTCATGGATGCCCGTCAGTCCAACTATCTCATCTCAACGCTTACAGCCACCTGATGGAAATTTTTCGGAAAGGGGGCGCCGTGAATGGAGATTACAGC
>CAYQKZ010000652.1:0-1568 GCA_964418135.1 uncultured Desulfobacterales bacterium | reverse complement strand
CCACCTGTCGGGCGATGTTCCAGAAATTGACTGCGCAGTAGGTTCCTTCCGACTTGGCAATCTCGATGATGATAACGGAATTGGCCCGCTGGGCCGCAGCCAGCGCACCGCGGATGACAAAAATATTTCTGCCGTTGGCTGCCATGGAAATGGCTTTGCCTTTGGCCAGCATGGCCTGGTCGATGTATTTACCACTGACGATCAAAGCCTTTGAATTGGGGAAAAGTTTCACGATGTTGGGGGGTCTGCCCACATTCAGAGCGGTTTCAAAATCTTTAGATATCTTCGCGGAATGTTCTGCCATGATAAACCTCCTTAACAGATTAAGGTCATAATAACGCTGTGGTCAAGGGCAGGCTTGAAATCCGCCCCAGATATTCAAATTTATCCTACAAAATAACGCTGACTGTAACCGTTCACTCCCCCTGCCTGTTGCTTTCCCAAAAAACATTATCTTGAAAGCTATCGCAAATGAGAATCATCAGTGATCTGTCATCCACCGGTTAACCGCTTCTGCAAACCCGGCCCGTTCCTGGGAAGCCACAGAGGAAAATCTCTTTTTCAAGATATCCGGCGCATTGCCGACCAGAAAGGCTGTTCCGGACCATTCCAGCAAATCCAGATCATTATAATCATTGCCCACTGCCAGAACAAGCTCTTTATCAATCTGCAATCGATCAGCCAGCCATGCAGCGCAGCAACTTTTGCTGACGCCCGCGGCAAACACCTCGATCCATGCGGATTTTCCGTCGAGAGGGGATGTGGATCGAATGACGCTGTAGCCGGATAGTTTCCAGGCCAGGGCTGAGAAAACCGATGCACCGATATCATGATTGACAACGGCAAGCAACTGAGAAGCTGCTCCAAAATCTGAAAAAGCACTGTCGATCGGCTGACAGAAGCTGATGTAACGATCGATCCGCCGATGAAAATCCGGGTTGATTTTGCCGGTATCGTAGTAAACAAACTGGTGGTTGTCTGGAATGGGCCGATGGACCATGAAATCGAGATTGTAATCCATGAATATCCGAACCGCCGATGACACAGCCCCGGAATCCAGGTGAATATTTCGGATCAGTCGGCCGGCCGGGAAAGTAATAACCCCGGCGCCGGTAGAAAAAATCACATAGTCCACGGGCAGCTCAGCGCCGATGGCACGGTTGAATGAATACAGGGATCGACCTGTTGCGATTACCCGGACAATCCCGTAATTCCCCAGACGGACCAGTGCATCGTAATCCTGCTGGGTGATATTTCCGTCCGAACCCAGCAGTGTTCCATCCAGATCCGTAATCACCATTGGCTGAGAATGAAACGATTTCAAGATCGGTTGCCTGCCACGTTCTGAATATCCTCGACCCATGCCGACACCTGGCGCATCTCGTTTTCAGGGAGCAGGTGATGACGAATCAGGCTTTCATAAGCAATGAGCAGATTGTTTTCTATGGAAAAGCGCGATGATACCGCTCCGATAACCACGTCCATGATTTTTTCAGCATGAAGATAACAGGGAATTTCCGATTCGAAATCCGACAGGTAATGGTGATCATTGCGATGCTGAACGACGG
>CAYQKZ010000651.1:494-1569 GCA_964418135.1 uncultured Desulfobacterales bacterium | reverse complement strand
AGCTGTCACGCTGATCCAGACGCACCGTATCAAGCCATTTCCTGTGATTTTGGTTGGCTCGGAATACTGGTCTGGACTGATCAAATGGATCAAAGCCCACTTGATCCAGGAGAAAATGATTTCACCGGAAGACATCGAAATCATACAGGTACTCGATGATCCGGATCAGATCGTAAAAACCATCCAGAAACTGGTGATACTGTAATATCAATTATTTTTTTGAATCAGCATAACAGCCGTTTTCAGCAATTCATCATTCGTACTTTTGTGCGAAACGCATCGGCGTTTCGTACAAGTGCCTTTGCCCACTCGGGAGTTCCAGACGCATGAATGTGGGTGTAAGTGGCCAAGACATTTTTATAGCAGACGCCATCCCTGCCATTCATAAATCCAGCGCCCCGTTTCATCGAGAATACCAGCCGGCATTCCGCCGACGCTTCGAAGGATGCCACCCAGGAATAATGAAATTCATGCCCTCGGATTTCCATGCCTTCCGGGTAGTAGGGATTTTCACCGTCCACCCCTACCACGGTATACCCATGACCCTTCGGTTTCGGGCTCAATCCGAAAACAACCGGAAGCACACCGACCATGGGGTAACCGGAATTTTTCAGCACGATTTCCCGTCCGAGATACATCAGGCCACCGCATTCGGCATAGATGGGTAAACCATTTTCAGCCAATTGCTTGAGTTCCGATCTGAAGCTGACATTTTCGGCCAACTCCTGCGCATGCGTTTCCGGAAAACCGCCGCCGATATATAGAGCATCCAAGTTCGGTAGATGTCGTTGGTTCAACGGGCTCAAGAAAATCAGCTCCGCCCCTTCCAATGTCAAAGCTTCAATGTTTTCTGGATAATAGAACTGAAAAGCCGAATCCCGGATGATTCCAATCTTCGGCTTATCCCCCATTGATCCCGGTCTGTCGATAGGCGCGTCTTCCGGCACCTTTACGGGAAGAGATCGATGGGAGATCGCTTCCAGTCTATCCATATCCAGATTCTCCTGCACAACACGGCACATCGCATTCACAGACTCTGCAGCCCAGTCATGCTCGAGTGTCGGAACCAACCCCA
>CAYQKZ010000651.1:0-484 GCA_964418135.1 uncultured Desulfobacterales bacterium | reverse complement strand
CTGTCCATCGCCGGGATTGCACCGATAACCGGTATCCCGCAATGATGCTCGATGCTGCTTCTCACTATCCGTTCATGGCGGCTGCCGGCTACCCGATTCAACACAACACCCTGGATGGAGACATCGGCATCGAAATGAAGACATCCTAGCAACAACGCTGCCATGGTGCGGGTCGACTTGGTACAGTCCAGGCAAAGCACCACCGGCAGCCCTATCAGCTTGCTGAGCGCTGCGGTGCTGGTGGAACCTTTGATGTCGATCCCATCAAAGAGGCCACGATTACCTTCGACAACGGAAATACCTGACGGTGTGGTGTGTCGGGCAAAGGCACTGAGAATTTGGGATGAACTGAGTAGAAATGAATCCAGATTATAACAAGGCTGGCCGGCCGCAAGAGCAAGCCAGCTTGCATCAATGTAATCCGGACCTTTTTTGAAAGGTATTACGGTTTTGCCTTGCTGTTTCCATGCACCGATAACACCGA
>CAYQKZ010000650.1:0-1579 GCA_964418135.1 uncultured Desulfobacterales bacterium | reverse complement strand
TTGTGGAAGCAGAACATTGCGGCTGTCACCGGCGGTTCTGATGTTTTTCATCAGGTTGCCGATGTGGTCGTGACACTCGATAAAAAGTGAGATGAGGGGGCTGGAAAGCGGCAACTCGTGTTCACGAATCCGGACAAGGATGTTTTCGACGAAGTGGCAGAAATGTGCGATTGGCTCGATCGCAACGATGCTGGCCGATCCTTTGATGGTGTGAACCGCCCGAAAGAGACGGTTCAGCTTTTCCATATCTCCGGGGTGCTTTTCAAGGCCTAGCAGGGCAGACTCCATGTCGGCCAGCATTTCGGATAATTCGATGGCAAAAGCCTGCTGTAGTTCCAATGCCTCTGAATTTAACACACGGTGCCTGTCTGTTCCATTGCCGAAACGACGACCGAGGCCTTCATTTCGAATTCAACCATAGCTTTTTCGCATAACAGTCCGGGCAGATGCTGTGACTGAACAATGCTTCGGAATGCGCGGTAATATATGCTTCGATTTGTTGCCAGCTCTGCTTGTCGGTTCGAATCTGCTTGCAATACATACATATGGGAATGACGCCTTCAAGCTGTTTAACCCTGGCCAGGGCCTGCTCGAGCTGGGTGATTTTTTCCCGGAGCTTGATCTCGGAAGTAACGTTTTCCGTGACGTCCTGAACGGTAATGTAAAGACTGACGATCTTACCATTTTCATTTCGGATCGGCCCGGCTGTGCAGCTTTGCTGCATATAGGGAATGATATCGACGGATGGATGCGGATTCTTCATGGCAAAAAGGAATCGGTGAAGTTTTTGCGAGAAATACGCAAAATTGCCGAAAGAAAATACGCTCATGATCAGGCGTTTGTATTTGGGTTCAGCCAGATTGGGATAGAATTCCAGCAGATTTTCGCCGATGATCTTTTTTTCAGTGATACCGCTGAAGTGCGACATCCAGGAGTTCCACGCCTCGACCGTCAGATCGTGGTCGAGAACAACCAGCCCCATATTGATGGCTTCAACTATCTGAATGTTATCAGGCATACTGACTCAAATAGTCTTCAATGGATTTTTTTAGCCCTTCCAATGTGTTGAAATTGCTCCTCAGAAACAGAAAACCGCTGGCATCGAACATTTTGAAGTGAAACACCGTCTTGAAGAAGATGGCAAATATTTCATCTCCTGAAAAAGCATCTTTGAGGGTCGTGTCGATCTGGTTCTGGGCGTAATAGCGGGGAGGGGAGTAATGCACCACATCGCCCAGCATATCGGCGATTTTACTGACACAGGCGCACATGATGATGTTGCTGATTTCAATCAGGGTTTCTTTTTCAAGAACATCGATATCAGACTCGGATGCCGCAGACAGTTCCAGGTTTTCATCGAACAATTTCAGAAGTTTTTTACCTTCCCCATGCGGAAAGATCAGAATGCTGGAGCCGCTGAATTTGCCGCTGAAAAACTGTCTGATCATGCTGATGTTGTCTTCGGTTGAAATTTCTTCCTGGATGTAGGGATAAATTTCTTTGACTTTGAGGATGTTGCTACGGGGCACCGTTAAGGTGACATACATGTTGATGACTTCGGAAAGATCGGCTGCAGCCT
>CAYQKZ010000649.1:0-1581 GCA_964418135.1 uncultured Desulfobacterales bacterium | reverse complement strand
CGAAGGAAAATTGGATGAAAAATTAATGGCTGAAGATGAAAAAATATTTTTTGCCTGCCATTATCACGGTGATAACGATCGCTCTGATTGCCGGAATCTGGTTACTGACACTTCAAAGACTTGTCCATAAACGCAACAAAGAATTGGCCATGCGCATGACGGCCGAAGAGGAGCTGCGGGAGAGTGAAAGAAAATATCGGAGCATATTTGAAAATGCTGTCGAAGGTTTTTTTCAGAGTACACCGGAAGGACGTTTTATCACCGTCAATCCGGCATTTGCCAAAATGACAGGTTATACATCTGCCGAAGAACTCGTCTTCAGCATCACTGACATTGCCAAACAATTCTACGTGAACCCTGAAGACCGAAACCGGTTGAAGCAGCTTCTTAACGAGGCAGGATTTGTAGAACATTTCGTGTTTGAAGCCCGGTGTAAAGACAGTTCACATATCTGGGGGTCTTATAACATCCATGCGATTTACGATCATAACGGCAAGATTATCCGTTACGAAGGCAGTATGACCGATATCACAGAGCAGAAGCAGGCGGAGACTGAGCGATCCCAACTGGTTACAGCGATTGAACAGACGGCCGAGCTCATTGCGATCACTGCTCTGAATGGCACCATTCAATACACCAATCCTGCATTTGAAAATATTACCGGCTATTCCAGACAGGAAGCTGTCGGTAACAATCCGCGTTTGCTGAAAAGCGGTCTTCATGACCCGTCGGTCTATCAGAAACTGTGGGATACCATTTTATCCGGCAATCGCTGGACCGGACAATTCATCAACAAGCGTAAGGATGGCGCGATCTATACCTCAGAATGTTCCATCTCCCCCGTTAAAGATTCAAAAGGCAATCTCTTGAACTTCATTTGGATTGCCAAAGACATCACCAATGAACTGGAGCTTGAAAAACGCATTTTGCAGTCCCAGAAAATGGAGTCTATCGGAGCCCTTGCCGGTGGCATTGCCCATGACCTGAACAACATCCTGTTTCCGATCAGCGGCCTGTCCGAGTTGCTGCTCGATGACATGCCGGCAGGCTCCCCTGAGCATAAAAGCATCGAACAAATTCATAGATCGGCAAATCGAGGCAGTGAGATGATCAAGCAGATTCTATCTTTCAGCCGCCAATCCAATCCACAAAAACTGCCCATTCGGATTCAGCCCATTCTACAAGAGGTTTTGCAACTGGTACGGGCGTCGATACCGATGAATATAAATATCAATAATGACATCAAAGCGGATTGCGGTATGGTTCTGGCAGATCCGACACAGGTTCATCAGATCGTCATGAACTTGATCACCAATGCCTATCATGCCGTCGAGGGAAGTGCTGGAACGATAAAACTCGAGCTGACAGAAGTGGATTTCCAAAAAGATGATTTACATGATATCATGACAAAATCCGGTAAATATGCCTGCATCAGCGTAGGCGACAACGGAACCGGAATTGATCTTTCCCTGATCGATAAAATCTTTGAACCCTACTTTACCACAAAGAAACAGGGAAAAGGCACAGGACTGGGGCTTTCCGTGGTGCATGGCATCGTGAAGGAACACAGAGGGGATATTC
>CAYQKZ010000648.1:0-1585 GCA_964418135.1 uncultured Desulfobacterales bacterium | reverse complement strand
ACGGGCTGGAAAAAGAGGATGTTCTTTCCCGTTTTTTCCATGAAAAAACCATTTTTGGTCGATCCGTAACCGAAGAGCGAAGCAAGACCGACTATATCAAGGATTTGACGATTCTTGCATTGGTAGGGGAGTTCGGTTTTGGCCGAGTGGTTGCCCTTGGGGAAAGCAGGTACTTGTCCGAGTTGAATATGTCGGAGGTGGCGTTTTCAGTCAACAGAAAGTATCAGGGCAAAGGAATCGCCCGGCGGATTATGGCGAAGCTGGCCACGGCAGCCAAGGAAAACGGCATCGCAGGGCTCGTTGCCTACACCGAGCTTCACAATAAAAAAATGATCAATCTGTTTAAATCGCTTCCTTATCCGGTAAAAAGCCAGTATGTTCCCGAGGGGCTCAAACTTGAATGCCGCTTCGAAGAGTCGGTGCAGCTAACACCCGCAGAGGCAGCCACCGAGTAAGGCGCTTGCAATGAATCCATACAACTCGATTCAGCCAAAAAAACGGCCACAACGAAAATGTGGTTTTGATCATCTTCAGGAATGTCAGCCATATTTCTTGCATATTGTGCATAACTTGTAATTCATTGAGAGGTGTTCTATAAAGTTAAGCATGATTCAGCAGGCAAAAACAATTCTTAAAAATATTTTTGGGTACGATGACTTCCGTCCGCTTCAGCAGGAAATCATCGAAAATATCATCCGGCACAAAGACACGCTGGTCATCATGCCGACCGGCGGCGGCAAGTCTTTGTGCTACCAGATTCCGGCACTGTTGTTCGAAGACCTGACCGTTGTGGTTTCTCCGCTCATTTCCTTGATGAAGGATCAGGTTGAGCAACTAACCGCATTGGGCGTCGGCGCTGTCGTCTTGAACAGCACACTGTCTTCGGAAGAATACGGGCACAATATCTCCCGCATTATGAGAAACGATGTCAGGCTGTTATACCTTGCCCCGGAGACCCTCCTGATGCCGAAAACTCTTGCCATGCTGGCCTCAAGACGTGTGGATTGCATTGCCATCGATGAAGCGCACTGCATCTCTGAATGGGGGCACGATTTTCGACCGGAGTATCGCCAGATTGTTGAAGTTAGAAAGAAGTTTCCAAAGGCCGTATGCGTGGCCCTGACCGCCACGGCAACCCCACGGGTCCAGAAGGATATTCAAGACTGTCTCGACTTTGAAGCCGCCAACGCTTTTGTTGCAAGCTTCAACCGAAAAAACCTTTTTTTACAAATTGCGCAGAAAACCAATCCTGTCATACAGGCCATCGATTTCATCAAAAAATTTCCCAATCAGCCAGGGATCATTTACTGCCTGGCCCGAAAACAAGTGGATGATCTCTCATCTACTCTGACCCAAGCAGGTTTTTCTGTCAAACCCTATCACGCCGGGCTGCCGGATATCGACCGCCGGCGGAACCAGGAACACTTTATCCGTGAAGATGTGCAGATCATGGTGGCAACCATTGCTTTCGGAATGGGAATCAACAAACCCAATATCCGGTTTGTCCTTCATTATGATCTTCCTCAGAACATTGAAAGTTATTACCAGCAGATCGGCCGTGCCGGAAGGGATGGATTGCGCGCCC
>CAYQKZ010000647.1:0-1587 GCA_964418135.1 uncultured Desulfobacterales bacterium | reverse complement strand
ACGGCGGCATGAACTCGGAGCCAAGTTTGAAATACACCGGCAGGCTCAGGGCAACCATCACCACAGACGCAAGGATGACACTTTTGGGTCGGGCCAGTACGAACCGGCAGGCCGGTTCGTAAACCTTGAAAATGGCCCGGCTGATGGGATGGGCTTCTTCCGAATGGTAGGTGCCGACCAGCACATGGGTGGAAAGCCGTGCCAGCCATGCCGGCTTGAACGAAAACGGGTCCATGCGGGTAAAAAACATCCGCATGGCCGGGTCCAGGGTAATGGCAAGAATGGCGGCGATCGCCATGGCCAGGTTTTTCGAGAAAGCCAGCGGCCGAAACAGCCTTCCTTCCTGATCCAGCAAGGCAAATATGGGGAGAAACGCCACAGCGATGACCAGAAGCGAAAAAAAAACGGACGGCCCCACTTCCATCAGAGCCTCCAGCCGCACCTGATGAAAATCCCCTTTTCGCCCGTCGGCCTGCCAGTGATAGAGCTTGTTGTAGGCGTTTTCAACTTCCACGATGGCCCCGTCCACCAGAACGCCGATGGAAATGGCAATGCCGGCCAGCGACATGATGTTGACCGTAATCCCCATAAAATACAGCGGAATGAATGAAATCAGGACAGATACCGGAATCGTGACGATAGGAACGATGGCAGACGGTATATGCCAGAGAAAAATCAGGATCACGACCGAAACGATGATCATCTCGATTTTCAGCTCGTGAGACAGTGTATCCAGGGCGCGGGTGATGAGGTCCGATCGGTCATAGGCAGGAAGAACCGCAACACCTTTGGGCAGATAGGGAGACATTTCCTTCAATTTTTCCTTCACCAGACGGATGACGTTCAGGGCATTTTCACCGTGACGCATGACCACGATTCCGCCCACAACATCCCCGTTTCCATCCAGATCGGAAATCCCCCGACGCATCTCGGGCCCCAGTTCCACCCGGCCGATATCTTTCAGCAGCACCGGTGTGCCGTCGGATGTGATCTTGACCACGATGTTTTCGAAATCCGCAATGTGCCGGCTGTACCCCTTTCCCCGCACCATGTATTCGGCGCCGGAAAATTCGATCAGCCGACCACCGACCTCGTTGTTGGATTCCCGAATCAGCGCTGTCAGCATATTGAAGGAAATCCCATACGCAGACAGCCGGTTGGGATCGACGGTAATCTGGTATTGTTTGACAAACCCGCCGATGGAGGCCACCTCCGCCACGCCGGGTACCGACTGGACAGCATAACGCAAGGTCCAGTCCTGATAGGATCGGAGCTGATCCAGAGAATGTTCTCCGGAACGATCCACCAGAACATACTGATAGACCCAGCCCACACCCGTGGCATCCGGCCCCAGCTCCGTTCGGACCCCTTCGGGAAGCCGGGACTGAATTTTGGAAAGATATTCCAGCACCCGGGAACGGGCCCAGTAAATATCGGTTCCATCCTTGAAAATGACGTAAATATACGAAAAACCGAAATCCGACAGCCCGCGGACCGCCTTGACATCCGGCGCTCCGAGCAGGGTGGAGACAATGGGATAGGTCACCTGATCCTCGATGATATCCGGAGACCGATCCCATTTGGAAT
>CAYQKZ010000646.1:1318-1593 GCA_964418135.1 uncultured Desulfobacterales bacterium | reverse complement strand
AATTAACACCAGACGCCGTGTTAGCCTATCACACCGCCTTGGAATTTTATGGCAAGGGATACTCTATTTTTGAACGATTCTTTTATCTGTCAAGTCACATATCCACTCCTGTTCTCTTTCGAAGCTATGCATTCCAGTCGGTAATGACTCCAAATTCACTCAAAAAGAAAAACAACGAAAACTATGGTGTGATCAAATCCGAGCGTTCCGGCGTCGAAGTTCGAGTCACTTCTTTCGAGCGTACATTCGTTGATGTCTTAGATCGCCCATATCTT
>CAYQKZ010000646.1:0-1308 GCA_964418135.1 uncultured Desulfobacterales bacterium | reverse complement strand
CAGGTTGCATGGTGCCACTAACCTGTGCAGGATTATACTGCCTCTGATTTTGCACCACATCATCTCGCCCTGCTGCCATCTTGAAATGTTCATCCGTCACCTGCAAATGTTGATGTCTTAGATCGCCCATATCTTTGCGGCAGTTGGGAGGAAATTTGGCGGTCTTTAGAATCTATCGAATTCTTCGATCTTGACCGAGTCATTGAATATACTCGACTTCTTGAAAATGCGACGACTGCCTCAAAAGTAGGATTCTTTTTGGAGCAACATCGCGAAACACTAATGGTTGACGATCATTACCTGAAAGAACTTCAGAGTCTTTGTCCGAAACAGCCCCATTATCTTGAACGCCAGAAACGAAAACCAGGCCGCTTGGTTTCAAACTGGAATCTGATTGTGCCTTGTAGTATCATTAACCGTTCATGAGCGAAGGTTATATGAGAATATCTCGTGAAAAATTATTGGCAGAGGCCAGCTTAACCCAGTTTAGGCCGGATGTTTTGGAAAAAGTCGTACATTTATTAGGTCTGCTTGAGACGATCCAAAGTCATCCATTCCTGAAAGGAAAACTGGCACTTAAAGGCGGCACAGCTTTAAATCTTTTTGTTTTTAATGTACCCAGACTTTCCGTCGATATCGATTTGAATTACGTTGGCGCTGAGGATAAAATAACAGCACTGAAAGAAAGGACTGATTTAGAAAAAGCATTGCAATCTGTTTTTTCAAGAGAAGATTTCACTGTTCAACGAATGCCATCAGAACATGCTGGCGGCAAATGGTTACTCCAATACATGAGTTCAACCGGACAAAGGGGAAACTTGGAAGTGGATATTAATTTTATGTTCCGTATCCCTCTATGGCCGATTATCCCAAAAGACTCAAATCCCGTGGGGTCATGGCAGGCAAAAAATATATCTATCCTGGATATTCACGAGATTGCCGCTGGAAAACTTGCCGCATTGTTATCCCGTAAGCAAGCCAGAGATTTATTTGATTGCCGCAACCTCTTTCATGCAGCATGTCTTGATATAAGACAACTGAGAATAGCATTTGTTCTCTATGGAGCAATGAATCGGAAAGATTGGAGAACGGTAAGCTTGGAAGATATAGACTTTGATTCTGATGAATTGGCACGCCAACTGACCCCAACTCTCCGGACCACACAAGTCAAGGAACAGAAAGCATATGCCCAAACACTTGTCAACGAGTGCCGACAGGGGTTGTCTGCATTACTGCCTTTCGATAGCCATGAGAAAAACTTCTTGGATTTATTGCTGGATCAGGGGAAAATAGAACCCTCGCTGCTGA
>CAYQKZ010000645.1:0-1600 GCA_964418135.1 uncultured Desulfobacterales bacterium | reverse complement strand
ACATCCTGAACATCCAGAACCGCTTCCGGCCGGGTTGAAACGAGTTTCAGCCGGCTTCTCAAGGGAGCCGCCGGGCACTTTTAAACAGGACGCACAGCAGGCCTCTGAGCAGACAGTCGCTCAACTGGCCGAACAAGGCAATCAGTCCGATACCGACAATAATGACATCGATGTGTCCCGACATGCGGGCATCCATGATAACAGCTCCCATGCCGCTCGGAACACCGGTCAACTCCCCCAGAACCAGATAAGCCCAGGAAATGCCCAGACCCAGGCGCAGCCCAGCAACGAGATGGCCCATGGCGCCCGGAATCAGAATGGCGAATGTGCTGCGCATCCGGCCCACGCCCAGCATGGCGCCGGCCTGAAGCAAAATGGGGGGGACGGCACGAACACCGGCCGCAGCGTTCAGATAGATTGGAAAAAAAGCAGCCAGGCAGATCAGAAATACGGTGGTTTTCATACCGATCCCCAACCAGATCAGAGACAGCGGCAACCAGCAGATGCCGGGAACAGCCCGGACACCGTTGAGCGATATGGAAAGCAGTTTTTCCACCCACGCGATGCGCCCGCTCAGCATGCCCAGCGGCACCCCCACACCGACGGCCATGAAAAACCCCGTTGCCACGCGAACAAGGCTGGCGCCGGCATCGCCAAGAAATCTTCCGGCATAGGGCCCATCTCCGGTGTGCCCAAAGACATATATATAGCCGCTCTTTCCGATATCTTCGGGATGGGGAAGCAGGTATGCCGGAATCCATCCACTCTGGCTGACCATCCACCAGGTCAGGATCACCCCCCCTGGGATGATCCACGGCAGCAGGCGATAAGGATGCATCGGGTCTTTCATTTCACATCCGGGTTTTGTCTGACAGCATCGACAAAGGAAGTATTTATCAAAAGCGAATAATCCGGCTGTTTTTGAATGATCCCCAGCGACTGCATCCGTCCCCCCAGCGCCTCGACATTTCGGATAAAATCCGCGTCCATATCCCATGAAAGTTCCATATTCGACGCTGCTTTTTCAAGAACTGGAAGGGCCGTTCCGAATTCAGCCGCCTGACTCAGCCAGACGGATCGATTCTCCACAAGAAACCGGGTAGCAAGCACATGCGCTTTCACCAGGGCCGCCACCCGTTTCGGATATTTTTCGATCATCTGCCGGGTTACCAGCATTCCGGCGTTGATGGTTCCAACCGATTGATCGTCGTACGGATAGGCGAGGATTCGACCCAGTCCCTGAACAAACGCCTGGCTGGGAAAGGGTTCGCCGGATAGATATGCGTCGATGCTGCCCCGGGCCAGGGCCAGGTTCATATCGAAAAAGTCCACCCGGATGAGTGTCACGTCTTTATCCGGGGAAAGCCCGTTTCGAGATAACGTCTCCCGGAGGAGGATTTCATGCATGGTGCCAGGCACATATCCGATATTTTTACCCTTCAGATCGGCCCCGGCTGTCACCGCTTGGCCCTGGTTCACCACCAGAGCCGAGGATTTATTGCAGAGTGCCGCCACAATGACGACCGGCTGACCCATGGACGCCGATTGAATGGCATGCGATAGGGTGGTGCCGCACATGTCGAGGCTGCCGGCCAAAAGA
>CAYQKZ010000644.1:0-1618 GCA_964418135.1 uncultured Desulfobacterales bacterium | reverse complement strand
TCCCCAATGTTCAGGCCATGGCCAGACTCGTTTATACCAACAATCCCTGGGGCAGCGCGGCCCGGGGTGCGGGCCCGCCTCAGGTCAATTTCGCCCTGGAATGCGCCATGGACATGCTGGCCGACAAGCTTGGCATGGACCCGTTTGAATTCCGGCTTCAGAATTCACTTCAGCCCGGTCAGAGCAAATCCACCGGTCGGGTGGTGCAGCAGTGGTGTCTGCCCGAACTCATGGAAGCCATGCGGCCGCATTATCAACGTGCCGTCAAAGAAGCCAAAGCTAATGAACAGGGTCGCATCAAACGCGGCGTGGGTCTGGGAACAGGCGCTTTCGGTATCGGCGGCCCCGGAGATGTTTCGGTGGCGGCTGTCGAACTGGATGCGGATGGCGGCATCAGCGTATATGCTGCGGCCGCTGATCCCGGAGAAGGCAACGACTCCATGCTGAGCCAGTTGACCGCTGCTTTCATGGGCATCCCTCTCGACAAGGTGCGTCTGTACACACGCGATACGACCCTTACCTCAGCCAGCGGCCCGGCAGCCGGCAGCCGTATCACCTACATGATCGGCGGCGCATTGATCAATGCTCTGGAGCAATTGAAGGCCGCCATGCAGGAAACCGGCGCCTGCACATCGGAAGCACTGGAAACCGCCGGTAAGTCCAAACGCTATCTGGGCCGGAAGAAAAACGAAGATGCTGGCCCCCTCGACACTCAGACCGGCCAGGGACCGTCATTTGAATCCCAGGTTCATGCTGTCCAGATGGTCGAACTTGAAGTGGACACGGAAAGCGGTCAGGTGACCATTCTCAAAATGACCACTGCCGTGGATGCCGGACCGGTCATCAATCCCCTGAACCTGACCGGCCAGCTTGAAGGCGGCATGGATATGGGGGTGGGATTCGCCCTCCGGGAGGAATACATCGCTGGAAAAACCAAAGACTGGGTCAGTTTCAAATACCCGACGATCCGCAGCAGTTTCGACATGGAAACCATCATCCGGGAAACGCCGCGTCCCAACGGCCCGCTGGGCGCGACCGGCGTTGGTGAAATGTGCATGGTTCCCACAGCACCGGCGGTAATTAACGCCATCAAGAATGCCACAGGTGTCTGGATCTGCGATCTGCCGGCCACACCGGAAAAAATCAAGGCTGCCCTGAATCCGGTGAAATGACGGCCATGGATACGCAGACCGATGACCATCCGCAGAACCCCGGTCCCCGTCTGCGTGTCCTGGACGGCCGAAAAATACTTTTTGATGGTGAGAATTTTTTCAATGATTTCGACGACTGGTCGGAAGCGGTTTTCGAAATCCTGGCCGCAGAACAAGGTCTGATTCGGATTACGGATATCCACCGACAGGTGATCCGGTTTTTTAGGGACTATTATGCCTATCACGGAAGGGCGCCCATGAATCGGGAAATCAGGGAAGGCACCGGCATGTCTGTGATGGATTTGGAAAAACTTTTTCCCGGAGGCCTGAAAGCCGGAGCCCGCAGACTTTCCGGGCTGCCCAATCCCAAAACCTGTGATTGAACCGGCTGGCTTTGGTGGTTTTGAGCAGTTTTTTTGCGTTGATCATCGTTCCGGCCCCCCTCCCAGCCTCCCCCCGCTGGGGGG
>CAYQKZ010000643.1:0-1625 GCA_964418135.1 uncultured Desulfobacterales bacterium | reverse complement strand
AAACGGCATCCTGTGCTGCATACGTCAGCATTTCCACAGGCAGGGGCCGTTGAGACCAATCTTTTTTCTGAAATTTCTTTTCCAGGCGGATGTGGTAAAAAAGATTCAGAACCGCATCGAGGCCGGTAAACTGCATGCCCAGAAAACGGCAGGCCAGTTGGGTATCGAACAGATTATTCACCGAAATGCCAAAATCCTTATAAAGGCAGCGCATGTCGTAATCCGATCCGTAAAACACTTTTCGAATGTCTGGATTTGCAAAAAACGGTTTGAGTGCAGACAGATCGCCGATCTGAAGCGGGTCCACTAGAAAACAGACCGAAGGCGTCGCCATCTGAATCAGACAGACCTTTTCCTGATAATGAAACAGGGAGTCGGCTTCCAGATCGACACCCACGGTTTCTTCGTTTTCCATGACCCCGGCGGCTTTTTCAAGGTCCTGGGGGGTCGTAATGAGTCGACAGGGTATTTTCGCAAAGTGATGAATCGTCTTCTTCCTTTCAAATTGTTCAGCATTGATCAACAAAGGGTATGGACTGTCGTTAAACGGCCATGGCATCGACAAAATGCCATCGATCTAAACCAGAATCGGCGCGTTTTTCATTCGTGGTTCAAAAAGTATTTTCAGGGTAACCCCTTATTGACCGTTTTTGGGGATATCCCTGACCGTGCAATCCACAGTGATTTTGTCTTTGAATCCGGGCGCCACTTTCAGCGATGCGGGGCTTAACGCCAGATTGACGGTGATGGTTCTTGATGACCGGATCGATTCCAATGGGATTTTTTCAGTGTAAGCCGTGGTGATATTTTTCAAGAGCTGTCTGCCGCCGATGATCTGCACAAAGCTTGGATCTATTTTGACTTTCTCCATTCTGAGGTTTTCCGGCAGTTTGCCGGTCCAGTCTACCTGAACCGGCATGTCTTTTTTATCGAGAACATCCAGGGAGACATCCACGACCGATGGCTCGAAGCTTTTGATGACAATGCCGGGAGGCAGCGAAATATTTTCATGGGTGATGGTGTAAATGTTCTGCCCGGCAACCGATTTTCCCAGATCGATTTTTACCCGCACATGATCGGGCCGGATGGTTCGCATTAACGGGCCCGAACCGCCGAGCTGAATCTTGACACTGTTGACGGAAGCATCCATGATTTCCATGCCGGGATTCCGGTTCATGTACTCGATCGGGATTTCAAAGGTTACCAGGCTATCAAGCCCTCGGGTAATCGATAACCAGATACTGGTAATCAGAACGAGGGAAACGATGGCGGCAATACCGATCTCCCTCTTTTCTTTTTTCCGGATCGTCTGATCCTTGACCTTCAACCCCAGATGCTGTTCAAGTTGCTGTTCCAGATCGTCTCTTTTGAATACTGGCGTCAAGCTGGAGCCCTTGACGACCTGAACGGTTCCGCGTTCTTCGGAAACAACGACGACCAGAGAGTCGGTGGATTCAGCCAGACCCATTGCCGCCCGATGCCGGGTGCCATAATGCGAAGGCACTTCATGACGGTGAGACAGGGGGAGGATCACCCCGACCTCACGAATCCGATCGCCTTCGACGATAACAGCCCCATCGTGAACCGGATTGTCTTCCCAGAAAATACTGGTGATCATTTCCTTG
>CAYQKZ010000642.1:0-1627 GCA_964418135.1 uncultured Desulfobacterales bacterium | reverse complement strand
GGTTACATATACCTTCAAGAGCGACCGGCATGAAATCCGTATTCAAGAGAGTATCTTTACCGGCAATTTGTACGATTGTCACTGGCGCGATTTTCATGTCGCTTCTGGCTGTTCGCATGAACTGGTTTCAATCGCCCCAATTGCCGGACAATGCGCCGAAATCCGCGATTTCGGAATCCGAGACCTGGATGGGAATTTACCAGAAAACCTCGAAAATCGGGGTGTCTCACCGAAAAATGTCACCCACGGCAACCGGAGCGGTGTTATCCGAAACAACGGTGATGCGGCTGAATACCATGGGAACGGTTCAGGATATTCACCTGCAGACGCAAGGGGAGTTGAACCCGGATCTCTCCCTGTCCTCGTTTCAGGCACAGATACAATCCGGGATGTTCAGGTTCGTCGTGAACGGAAAGGTTCATGGCGCATCCCTTGTCCTCGATGCCAACGGCCGCACCATGACTTTTTCACTGCAATCTCCGATCTATCTGTCCGCAGTTCTCTGGGATGCTGCGGCGGGTGCCGGTCTATCCGAAAACCAGTCTCTGACGCTTTCCATGTTCGACCCCTTGAGTATATCTCCGCAGCCGGTTCAGATCACGGCGCTGGGGATGGATCGCATCGACATCATGGGGGAATCGCATTCAGCCCGAAAAATCCTGGTTGAGTTCATGGGCAGCCGTCAAACGGCCTGGATCGGTATGGATGGCCATGTACTCCAGGAGGAAGGCGCTATGGGAATCACCCTCCGTAAAATTTCGGCTGATGACGCCGGGGATTCGGGACTGACTTCCGGAGAGGATATCACCCGGCTGGTTTCCGTTCCGGCGGATCAGGCCATTGTGAATGCCGAAAAACTGAACCGTCTGGTTCTTCGGATTACCGGCTTTAACATCATCGATACGGAAAGACAGCAGAACGCCGGAGGCATTCTGACAATTTCCAAGGAAGAGATGTCGGGGCTTTCGGAAAATGATGTCTCAGATTCCGACGTATTTTTGCAGCCAACCGCACTCATTCAGTCTGATCATCCCGATATTTTAAAGCAGTTATCGGAAATCATCTCCGAAAAAGATTCCCATCGGGTGCGGGTGCAACGGATCTGTGGATGGATTTTTCAGAATATCGAAAAACGCCCGGTGCTGTCGATGTCCAATGCCCTGGAGACGTTGCAGAATCGTATGGGAGACTGTAATGAACATGCGGTTCTGTTTGCCGCCTTTGCCAGGGCCGCGGGGATTCCGACCCGACTCGACGCCGGGCTGGTGCATCTGCGGGGCCGATTTTATTATCATGCCTGGAATTCGGTTTTTATAGGAAAGTGGATTACGGTGGATGCGCTGATGAATCAGATTCCGGCGGATGTCACGCATATCACCCTCAGCCGTGGCAATCCGGAGACGCAGATGGAAATCCTGGGGGCCATTGGAAACATCGGTATTTCCATTCTGGAGCAGCAATGATCCGGCTTGTTCATCTTTATAAAAGTTTTGGCAGCATGTCGGCGGTCAGCGACGTACACCTGCATGTGCAACCCGGAGAAGTGTTCGGGTTTATCGGCCCCAACGGCGCCGGAAAGACCACCACCATCAAGATGATGGCGGGTCTCTTGTCGCCGACAAAAGGA
>CAYQKZ010000641.1:0-1633 GCA_964418135.1 uncultured Desulfobacterales bacterium | reverse complement strand
TGTCAGGTTCACGATTTTTTCTGCCAGTTCCAGAATGGTGAATTCTCCGGGATTGCCCAAGTTAACCGGTCCAATGAAATCATCCGGTGCATGCATCATTCGTACCATTCCATCTATCAGATCATCCACATAACAGAAACTTCGGGTCTGGGACCCATCGCCAAACACCGTGATATCCTGGCCCAGAAGCGCCTGTACGATAAAATTGCTTACAACCCTGCCATCATTGGGATGCATTCGCGGTCCATACGTGTTGAAAATTCGGACCACTCGGATATTGACTCGATTTTGCCGGTGGTAATCAAAAAAAAGGGTTTCCGCACAGCGCTTGCCTTCATCATAACAGGAACGCAGTCCGATAGGGTTGACATTTCCCCAATAAGATTCAGACTGCGGATGCATGACAGGGTCGCCGTACACCTCACTGGTAGAAGCCTGAAGGATCTTGGCTTTCACCCGCTTGGCCAGACCCAGAACATGAATCGCCCCCATGATGCAGGTTTTGACCGTCTTGACCGGGTTGTACTGATAATGGATCGGTGATGCCGGGCAGGCCAGATTGTATATCTCATCCACCTCCAAAAAAATGGGCTGCGTCAGATCATGGCGAATCAGCTCGAAGTTGGCTTTTCCCAGCAGGTGAGAAATATTGACTCGGGTACCTGTATAGAAATTATCCAGACACAGGACATCATGCCCCTCCTCAACCAGCCGATCGCATAGGTGAGAACCTAAAAACCCGGCCCCACCCGTAACCAGAACCCGTTTTCTATGATGCAAATTCATCTGCCTGGCTCCAATTCGTCCATGTAAATAACATACCACTTTTACAGATTCGTCAGCGCCGGCTTGCCGATCGGATACACATTGAATCCCATCTGATAAAGTTTCAGGTGATCCACAACGTTTCTGCCATCAAAAATAAAAGCCGGTTGCGTCATGGAACGATAAATCCGTTCATAATCCACTTCCTGGAACTGACGCCATTCCGTCATGATGGCGATGGCATGGCAGCCGACTGCCGCTTCGTAGGGATCTTCAACAAACTGAACCTGTCCGCCTACCCCTTTCAGATCGGATCTGGCATTGGGTAAAGCCTGGGGGTCGGTGATCACCAGCTCGGCCTGTTCCTCGATCAGACGTTTGGCAATCTGGATCGCCGGACTCTCCCGGGTATCGCCGGTATCAGCCTTGAATGCAAAACCAAACAGACAGATGCGTTTTCCCGAAAGCGTATTGAACATAGCGTTCAGCATGGTCTCAACAAAATGCGATTTCTGATATTCATTGATTTTAATGACACTGTTCCAGTATTTGGCCACATCATTCAATCCGTAATACTGACAGATGTAAACCAGATTCAAGATATCTTTTTTAAAACAGGACCCACCAAATCCCATGCTGGCGTTCAAAAACTTGGGACCGATTCGATGGTCCATGCCAACGGCCCTGGCCACCTGGGTCACATCCGCCTCGGTTTTCTCGCAAAGCACAGAAATCGCGTTAATGGAGGATATCCGTTGAGCCAAAAAAGCGTTGGCAACGAGTTTCGACAGTTCGCTGCTCCAGATATCCGTGGTCAGGATTCGATCCCGTGGAACCCAGTTGGCATAAATCTCTGCCAGTGCGCTGC
>CAYQKZ010000640.1:0-1640 GCA_964418135.1 uncultured Desulfobacterales bacterium | reverse complement strand
ATGTCAATTTGAAAAGTTTACTTCAAACTGCCACGATCTGCGCATTCCATTTGCTCCCTCTCCCAGCGGGGGAGGGTTGGGGTGGGCGGTTATAAAAGCGCAGTTTGATAAATCTCACAGAATAATTTTGTTGGGTTTCGCATTCGCTCTACCCAACCTAGCCTTGATGTCATTATCTCTGTAGTCTATCGGGTTAAATCCAAACGCTGCACCCAGTTCCGCCAATGGGCCACCAGAGGAAGGAATCGTCATTCAGTTCCCTGTTGGTCGGCCGCTCGGATCGTTGTCTCCCCGCACTACATCCAGCCAGGCGGTCTGCACCGGATCCCCCCATGTCAACAACCTCACACCTTCGCGTCCGCTCATCATTCGGCCGGATTCATCCAGGGCCGGTGCGGTCGGCGGGTGCCGGTCCGCCAGTTGGCCGTTGAATGTCGCCAGAATTTCCTCGGTCGGGCTGATGCCCAGGTGGGCAGGTGCGCTGATCCAGTTGATGGAAAGACAGGCCCGGATTCCGTCCGTTTCAAGATGGTTTCCGCCCGGTTCAGGCACTGGAAGAATTCGCATGTCCGGCGCCGGATGAGCCAGACAGAACGCGGCCAGCCGCTCCTGGGTAACGGGGCCGGCCGGCGGTATGTCCGAAATGGCATCTGTCCGGTTCTCCATGACGGATTCAATAGCCTCGGCCACTGCCGGCGCCTTCAGGTCAGCCAGTCGATCCAACAGACGCCTGGCTTCTTCCAGCTCCATGTCACCCCGTGCGATCTGTCTGAAAATCCGGGGCATTTCCGCCAGAATCGGCTGAAGCGGGCCGACCACATCCGCAAAGGCGCCGATCCGGCTTTTCAGGGTGATGTAGGCATCCTCCTCGATGGTACTCTGCATGTACAGGTTGATGATCCGTACTTCCCGGGCCTGCTGCCCGATCCGGTCGATCCGGCCGATCCGCTGTTCCACCCGCATGGGATTCCAGGGCAGGTCATAATTGATCAGTGCCGAAAAGGATTGCAGGTTCAGCCCCTCGGATGCCGCATCCGTGCCCAGAAGGATGTGGATGGGAGACGCATGGCCGGTTCGGGATCGGGCCTTGATTTCAGATTTTTCCACCACAACCCACCGGTTTCGAACCGGATCCCAGATTTCGCCCCCGCGGCCGCTGTAGCAGGCCATCCGGTCCAGATACCGGCTTTCAAGGCGCTCCCGGATATCATCCAGGGTGTCCAAGTACTGGGTGAATACGATCAGCCGGTGTCCCGCGGCGAGCAGGTTTTCCAGGATAGTTTGGAATACCGAAAACTTGCTGTCCATACCAATCCGCGATAAATTCTGGATATAGTCCTTCAGATACATGCGTTCGGCATCGAGCTGCCGCATCCGGTCCGGGTTCAGTCGAAGCCGCATCAGGCGGTCCGCCTCCTGTCTGAGTGCTGTTTCCGCCTCTTCCCGGTTATCCTCATCCTCTTCATCCGAATACAATTCAGCCCATTCTTGAGCGCAATCCTGTTCCTGAAACGCATATTCGACATCATCCAGCATCTGTTTCCGGCGTTCCAGACTTTTTCGGAATGCGGCAAAACTGCTGGAGAGCCGTTTCCGGAACACCGCCATCAAAAAGCCCACCCCGCTCCGTTCATCCGCCG
>CAYQKZ010000639.1:0-1652 GCA_964418135.1 uncultured Desulfobacterales bacterium | reverse complement strand
GCGCCTGTTTTACCCAAAGCCCCGATCGGCGGAGAGTGCGGCAGTGGCCGGGCATGCGGAAAACCGCATCACCTTCCGGCCCCATTTCTATTTCGGACCGACCGGCCGGGAGATCGATTTTGTCTTTTTCCTGAACGGGCTGCCCATCGTCGTACTGGAAGTCAAACACGAGCAGAACCAGAACGTCCACGATGCCGTGGCACAGTTTGCCGCACGGGATCACCGCCATGCGGTGTTTCGGTATCCGTTTTTATATCTGGCTGCCGACACCAGCGATGTGATGGCCGCCGCCGACCCGCGGCGGGCCGAAAACTTCCGGTGGCACAACAGCGGATTGACCAACACCCCCATGACCGAAGGCGAATATCCGGTGGAATTTCTGTACCGTGAAGTGCTTTGCCGAGATCACTTGCTGGAAATGCTGTCGTTTTTTCTCCTGCATGTACCCGGACGCGAGGCCTGCGATGACAGGCCGGAACACCCTGCCTTCACGATTCTGCCCCGCTATCATCAAAGCCGGATGGTGCGAAAAGTCGCCGATGACGCAACGGACAGTTTTACCGCCACCGGCCATATCGGCTGCAAATATCTGATCCATCATTCGGCCGGAAGCGGCAAGACCCTGTCCATCTGCTGGCTGGCCGACCGGTTGCACAGTCTCTTCAAACCGGGCAGCAGTGAAAAACTGGTGGATATCGTTTTCATCCTGACCGACCGCAAATCTCTGGATACCAATATCCGTGAGGACATGGAAAAGTTCACCCACATCAAGGATGTCGTGGGAATTGCCCGAAAATCCGATGACCTGCCGCGGTTTCTGAAAAACCGACGCCCCATCATCGTCACCACCCAGCAGAAATTTGTCTGGGTTCTGGAGGAGATCGAAAAAAATCTGGAATTGAAGCAGCTTCGTGTGGCCTTTCTCATCGACGAAGCCCACCGCTCTCAGGAAGGCCGGATGGGGGCTGCCATCCGGGTTCCCTTCCGCAGACCGGATACGCCGGACACCGAGGATGCCGAAGATAACGCCATGGATGATGAAGCGCATATCGCCGGCATCATCCACGCCCATGACCGCAACCAGTTGTTCGCGGCCTTTACCGCCACACCTGCTCCGGCCACCCTGACCCTGTTCGGCGCCCCTTTCGACACCTATACGGAAGCCGAGGCCATCGCCGAAGGTTATATCGTAGATGTGGCCGCCAGCATCATTTCCTATAAGACACTCTATCACCTGCATTGCCCGGTGGTTTCCCAAGCTGACGAGGAAACGCTCTATCCCAAGGGCGTGGTTGCCAAGGCTCTCAAAAATGTCGCCTTTCAGGATGACGGCCTGATCCAGTACAAGGCGGAGGTTATGCTGCGGATATTTGAAGAAAGTGTCAAACCGCTCATCGCCGGCCGGGCCAAGGCCATGATCGTGGCAACGTCGCGGGTTGCTGGATTGCGCTATTTTCATATCATCCAGGAAAAACTCAAAGAACGCGGTACAGATTACCGGGTGCTGTATGCCTTCTCGGATTTTGTACACCCGCAGACCAATGAACCCATCAGCGAACATGCCGTCAACGGGTTGAAAGACGGGGAGCTGATCGAGAACCGCTTCGAGGGAGACGACTATCGCCTGTTGATCGTGGCCAACAAGTTTCTGA
>CAYQKZ010000638.1:0-1657 GCA_964418135.1 uncultured Desulfobacterales bacterium | reverse complement strand
CGGATTCATTTACGGGGCCTTTTCTACGGAAGTTTTTCGCGGCAGCTTTCTGGCGGTATCGCCCGGGCAGATTGAAGCGGCAAAGGCTGCAGGAATGAACCGGATTCTTCTGTTCCGCCGGATTCTGCTTCCCCAGATGTGGCGATTTGCGCTTCCGGGCTTGGGAAACGTCTGGATGGTTCTTATCAAGGCAACGGCGTTGATCTCGGTCATTCAGCTTCCGGAGCTGATGCGAAATGCCGATATCGCCTCACGTGCCACCCGTCTTCCATTTACCTGTTATTTCGTTGCATCCCTGATTTATCTGCTGTTGACGGTGGTATCCATGAGCATTCAGCACCGAGCCGAGGTCTGGGCAAATCGAGGAATCCGAAGGGGATAGGCTTCGTGGATATATCCATCGTTCAAGACTGCATTCCCCAGCTCCTGCAGGGTGCCGTGACAACTGTCGAATTGACAGCCGTCAGTCTGGCCATCGGTCTATGCCTGGCGGTTCCATTCGCTGTCATGCGGACCCACCGCAACCCCTTGTTATGGATGCCAATTTATGTGTTCAATTTTTATTTTCGCGGCACACCCCTGCTGGTTCAGATATTTCTGATCTATTATGGAAGTGGTCAGTTTCAGACATATCTGACACAGGCAGGTCTGTGGATGGTATTCCAGAAAGCCACGTTTTGTGCAGTGCTGACGCTGACACTTAATACCGCAGCCTACACCTGCGAAATTCTTCGCGGTGGCATCGAGGCCATTCCTTTTGGAGAAATCGAAGCAGCCCGGGCTTGCGGAATGTCCGGACTCCTGCTCTATCGACGGATGATCTTTCCCAAAGCTTTTCGGCTGGCCTGGCCGGCGTATACCAACGAAGTGGTATTTCTGCTGCAGGCAACTTCACTGGTATCCATCATCACCGTTATGGACATAACGGGGGTTGCCCGCATGGTCGCATCGCGCAGTTTTGCCTTTTATGAAATATACATTACCGCCGCTGTCCTCTACCTGATTCTGGTTTATGGGGTGCTTTTCCTTTTTCAGAAAGTCGAGTATCGGCTGTCCGGGCATCTTCGCAGTCCGTCCTTGAGAGGATAACCGATGTGCAAGGCATTTCGATGAAAAAAAAGGATGCAATGAATAAACGCACGTTACGGGCAGACCGCCTGCTTTTGCTGACCGCCATGATCTGGGGGGGGGCTTTTGTCGCACAACGCCTGGGCATGCGATATATCGGCCCGTTTACATTTAATGCTGTCCGCTTTATGATAGGCGGCTGCGTGCTCATCCCGTTGATCGGGTATCGCAACCGCCGATATGGTATCCCGTCCGACCCGGGCCATTCGTTTTTTTCCCTGGTGTTTCTCAAAAAAGGTCTGCTGATCGGCTGTGTACTTTTCTGCGGTGCCAGCCTGCAGCAGATCGGCATGGTTCATACGACGGCAGGAAAAGGTGGATTTATCACCGGACTGTATGTGATCCTGGTACCGATCATCGGGCTGTTTCTGGGCAGACGGACGGGCTGGAGTGGCTGGGCCGGTGCGGCACTGGCTACCTTGGGGATGTATCTATTGTGCGTTGCAGATACGCTGACTATCGAAGCCGGAGATATATGGGTTCTGGCAGGTGCTTTTTTCTGGGCGAACCATGTTTGGATTCTGGGATG
>CAYQKZ010000637.1:0-1658 GCA_964418135.1 uncultured Desulfobacterales bacterium | reverse complement strand
GAGAAGAAAAGCAGCAACAGCAGAACAAAATTCACCATCAAGCCTGAACTGCTGATCATCTGGATCAAATTTATTTCTGTTGAAAGCATTGAACGACTGCTCCGATTGTTGGGATACGAAAATTGAAACTATCCGACATTATTCAAAATACACACCAGTATATGACATATAAATTGCAATCTGTTTTTATATTACTTATTAAGCAATCATGTCAAGCATTTTAAAAAAAGATACATGCCAAAATCAAAACGCCGTAATGAAAAAAAAGCTTTATTCATGCTTGACTTGAATATATGCATTGGACTCGGGCTCATGCGATTTCCGATGCGGCCGAGGTTATGCGGGATATTCTGGTTTCTTTAGCAATCGTTTTCTGTTTTTTTTCCAGGGAATTTCTTTTTTTCGACCCTTGACTTTGGGCAAAATCGGATTCTCTTTTTGAATTTCAAGAATAAAAGAGCCCGGTCTTTTCGGCTGTTGTGCAACTGGATCCGTTGCCTGAATTTTGGTTTCACGTTCCAGAGCCAGAGCTGGCCCGGTAAAGCACCTCGGCGGGATATGCTCGGCTGTGAAAAGTGTGCCGCCGACATGGTAAAAAAGAATGCCTTGTTCCCTACATTTATCACAATAAACCGATAACAGCACTGCTTTCAAGTCATATCGCCTGCCGATTCGAAGCGCCATTTCCTTGTCTGAACTCAATATAACCCGAGATGATGTAGACGGCGATATCCCTTTCTCAAGAACATGGGCATGGGCTTTTTGCCTGACACAAACATAAAGCAATTTGGAAGGATCGACAGAAACTGTGTGTTTGGGAAGATGATTTGGATCAACCGATCGAATCCGGTTTCCTGCAATCTGAACCGGCGGCTCGGGCTCCCGGAGCAGAAGTTCATGAAAATCCGCTGTCCGGATATGTTTCCATTCTTTTTCCTCATTGATTGCCTTCAGAAGAACTGGAATGGGAACAAAGCCGCCTTCATCCGGTACCAGACCGAATTCGAAAGGACATCTACCCAGGATATACGATAAAAATTTTGAAAACTGGCGTAATGTGTTATGTGTTTTCATGTACCTGCATATGATTTGATATCGGAGTTAAAGGAAAACACGGATATGATCGTTCATATAAACTTTCGGAAAATTCTTTTCGCAAGGCAGCAGGGCGGGAATAGGCCTTTTCCGGCCATTCCAGACCGAGAACGCAGCGAAATTTTTTTTCTGAATGTCTATATTTTTTTGAACCCTTCGTGTGCTGGCAGTCAACGGATCATGCAGGAAACAACCCATTTTTCGGCAATTGCCTGATACGTCTGAAGGTCGTTTTCGGTGATGCAGTAATCATTTTTATTGAAAAAATCCGGATCCAAGACATGAGAGAGTTGGAATCGCTGAAGCACATACAGCTTGGCGCCCTGAATCAGAGCGCAGATTCGCTTCATGATGGGCGTATCGATCAGGGGTCTGACGCAGGTGGTTCTGAACTCATGAGAAATGCCGGATGCTTTGATCAACTCAATACTGGCCGTGATCGCATCCGTATTGCAATCTTTCTGAATATATTGCGGGTAATTCTTGGGATCAGTCTTGATATCCATGGCGACATAGTCAACCAGGCCGCCTGAAATCAGTTCTTCCAGGACTTTTGGACGGCT
>CAYQKZ010000636.1:0-1659 GCA_964418135.1 uncultured Desulfobacterales bacterium | reverse complement strand
TGGAGATTACAGCCGCCCGGATGATTTGACATGGCGGTGTCGGCGGTGTAATGTCAGGCTCGTGGCGGCCCGGCCACACTGACATATATGGGAAACCGGGTGACTGCCGTTCTGCCGCAATGTCCGGTCTGCGGCTTAGTGCTGATTTCAGAGAAACTGGCCCTCGAAAAAATCGCTGAAGTGGAATAGGCGCTCGAAGATAAATAACTGTATGATGCAATATGATATCCCTGAAAAGTTGAGGATGGTTGTCGGTGATGCCATTCGGCCGGGAGGTTTGGCGCTCACAGAACGGGCGACAACCTACTGTAATTTTTCGAAAGGCTCCCGGATCGTCGATATTGGTTGCGGTTGGGGAACAACTATCCGTTACTTGCAGGAACGCCATGGTCTTCAGGTCTGTGGAGTCGATGCCTCAGACCGTATGTTTTCAGGAACCCATAACCTGCCTGTCGTTCAGGCGGATGCAGAATACCTTCCCCTGGGTGACAATTTCTTCGACGGGATTTTCTGCGAATGTGTGCTTTCGCTGCTGCCGTTTCCGAAAAATGCGTTGATGGAGTTTGACCGGGTCTTAAAACATGGTGGATGGGTCATTCTGACCGATATCTATCTGCAGAAACCCGGCATGATATCGTTGTCCGAGGTAATGTGCGATATGCGACCGCTGAACGATCCGCCGACGTGTCTATCCGGTGCAGTCACCGAATCCGCATGGACCGCACGGATCAAAGACTGTGGATTTGAGTTGTTGCTGTGGGAAGATCACAGTGACCATCTTCGGGAAATGGCTGCCAAAATCGTGTGGACTTTGGGTTCGCGGGAAGGTTTGATGAAGCTCTTCTTTCCGCAAACCGGATCCGCTTGTGACCCGGATGTAATCCGGCGGGCTCGTCTGGGTTATTTTCTGTTAATTGCCAGAAAAGCTGATAAGGGATGAAATACCCATGAACAATAGTTCTTTCAGAATCATTCAGTTGGCGGCAAAAGGCTACTGCTGTAGTCAAATCGTGATGCTGTTGGCCCTTGAAACCCAAGGGCGCGAGAATCCTGAGATGGTGCGTGCTATGGCGGGTCTTTGTATGGGCGCCGGAAACAGCGGCGGCATCTGCGGTATATTTACCGGTGCAGTCTGTGTGCTGGCACTGTATGGCGCAAAAGGCGCCGATACCGAAAATGAAACAGATAAACTCCCACTCATGTATGCTGAACTCAGCGAGTGGTTCGAGCAGAGTGCCTGTGGGGTTTACGGCGGAACTTCCTGTACGGATATCATCGGCGAAGATATGCCCCGGCCTCGCCCGGACCGGTGCGGCCGCCTTCTGGTGGATACCTGGAGCCGGGTGCAGGACATTCTGCTGGAAAACGGTTTTGATCCGGCCAATCCAGACCATAATATAAATGGATGATGCCATTTTGAACCAATCTGAATCCCCCCGCATATGAGCATCCATCATTTTTTCGATGAACTGTCAGGGCCGAGGGTACTGTCTCTGACGGAAAGCCTGTGTCCGGAATGCCTGAAAAAGATTCCGGCGTTCCGGGTAACGGACGGACAGGATATGTATCTCGAAAAGCGCTGTGAATCGCACGGTTTTTTCAGTACCGTGATCTGGCGCGGGAATCCGGCATTTGAAACCTGGGCACGACCCAAACTGC
>CAYQKZ010000635.1:0-1660 GCA_964418135.1 uncultured Desulfobacterales bacterium | reverse complement strand
GTTTAAAAACGGCATTCAGTTTGTCGCTGAGATTGTCAAACATAAAATTCACCTAAAGGCATTATTAAATCCTTGAAAATAATATGGGAGAAATGGTATGTCAAGAAAATAATCTGATTTTCATGAAAGGATGCCATGAGTACATCCACACCAACAGACATCAAAAATCTGAACAAAGAACAACTGGGAGCCTGGCTGGCGGAAAACGGCATCAAGCCCTACCGCGCGGGTCAGATTTTCAAGTGGGTATTTTCCCATCAGGTGGATCAGTTTAACAGTATGACGGATCTAGGTCAAGAACTGAGAGAGAAACTGGCCGCCAATTTTGTCATTTCCCGTCTAGAGACCGAAAAAATCGAGACATCCCAGGACGGATCCCAGAAATACCTTTTCAGACTGTCAGATGGAAACCATATCGAGACCGTTCTCATCCCGGAAAAAAAACATGATACTTTGTGCATATCCTGCCAGGTCGGGTGTGCCATGGGATGCCGATTCTGCCTGACGGCTACCGGCGGGTTGATTCGAAACCTGACGATCGGTGAAATCGTTTCTCAGGTTCGGGACATCAAAAAACATATCGGCACGCAGCCACTGTCTAACATCGTCTTGATGGGGATGGGCGAGCCGCTTGCCAATTATGACAATGTAGTCCAGGCAATTCGGATACTGACCGACAGAGATTTCGGGCTGGAATTTTCGACCCGCAGGGTGACGTTATCGACAGCCGGGCTGGTTCCGGAGATGCTTCAGTTGGGAAAGGATGTTTCCGTGAATCTGGCCATATCGCTGAATGCAACAGACAATGAAACCCGGAACCGGCTAATGCCCATCAACCGGAAATATCCTCTGGAAATGCTTCTGGAAGCCTGCCGGAAGTATCCCCTGGCCCCTCGAAAGCGCATCACTTTTGAATATATATTGATCCGTGAAATCAACGATTCCCCGGATGACGCCTTGCGGTTGTCAAAACTGCTGCGACCCATCAAGGCCAAGATCAACCTGATCCCCTTCAATGAACATTCGGGCAGTCTGTTTCAAAGACCTGATGAAAAAACCATTCTGGCTTTTCAGGACATACTGGTTCAGCACCACTATACGGCCATTATCCGAAACAGCAAAGGCCGGGATATTTCCGCAGCCTGCGGACAGTTAAGGGCAATCCATGAAAAATCTTGAAATCGAAATAAAATTTTATATAACAGACATCCATGCCATCCGCAGCCGCATCCGTTCTCTCGGAGCCGACTGGCAGGGCGGCGGCTTTGAATCCAACATCCGGTTTGATGACGCCACAATGCGGCTGACCCGAGAAAAAAAACTGCTTCGGCTCCGTCAAGACAGCCGCTGCAGAATGACCGTCAAAACACCACCGGATGATGCAGACTCTGGATTTAAGATTTTCAGGGAACTGGAAGTGGTTGTCAGCGATGCTGAAACGATGATTGCCATTCTGGCAGAGCTGGGTTATTTTCCCCGACAGGTTTATGAAAAACAGCGGGAAACGTATTGTTTTATGCAAACAGAGCTGTGCTTAGATACCCTGCCGTTTGGACATTTTCTGGAAATCGAGGGAGAAAAAGACGATATTCAGCATGCGGCCCACACACTGGGCTTAGACTGGGAAAAACGCATTACCGCCAATTACCTGTCTTTATTT
>CAYQKZ010000634.1:0-1672 GCA_964418135.1 uncultured Desulfobacterales bacterium | reverse complement strand
CATTTTCCCATGACAGGCATATCGAAACCGGACAGTGACCCTTTAACGAATACCGGGCCATCGAAATTGACTGTCTTTTTCTCGGCAATGACCTTGAAAACCGCTTCGCTGCCTTCCGGATTCACCCACACTTCCATTGTTTGGGTACGGTTCTGATTGGTCATCAAAAATTTCTGGTATGGCAGCATGGGATATGCCGATCGCTGAAAAACATTGTTGTAATCGATATACCCTTCGATCATGGCGATCTGGTCCTCACAGGTCAATTTCTTGCCGCATTCTCCGGGAATACCACAATATGCACGAAATGAATCGATGGTAATGTAACTTCCCGATGTGCAAGGAGCAATTATGGAATCCATCAGCGCAAAGACATCCGTTTCACCTATGGTGATCATACACATGACGACCGTCATCATCAATATCCTACGACAAATAGAAGCACCTGCCACCCGACGGCTATTGCGGCATTCCATCCCGAACGGGAACATTACTGGTTCACCGGCACCGTCTTTTTGACACTGAGAGATTCTTTTTCGATTTGCAGGATCATGCCGTTTTGAATGACATAAATCCATTTTCCATCCGAAGACATGGAAATGGAAGGGGAAACGGGCGCAACAGGTATTCCGAGATCGACTTTCTGAGCCAATTTGAGTTCCGGCAGTTTGTATTTCAGAAGATACCGATCAAATGCGACATAATAAGTCTTGCCATCCGGCGAAACGATTCCTGCTGAAAAAAAGATATCTCCGGAAGGCTCTTGCGGCTGCATGGCAAAAGGAGGGCCGTCCATCGGGGCGCTCGGAGTACCGGGAGGGGCCTGCATACTGGGGGGGCCATCGACACTTTTGGATTCAGGAGGCAATCCTCCAGGTCCGGCTGAAAGCGGTCCTGCTGGTTGCGCAAACGCAATACCGAATAAACTGAGCATCAAAACAAGAATTATACTGAACTGGAAACATTTCTTCATCATCTTGGCCTTTCGTATTGAATGAATTGAATGAATTGAATGAATTGACTCTCCTGCCGGATATCTCAACCTAAAAAACCCGATCGGAATATCTGACAAAGTTCATTTACATTATTATTCCACCTTCATTTTCAAATCAATTCATTTCGATCGAATCTGTGCAGACATTATTGAGCTTTCAAAATATAAAGACCATTGACACCATGAAGAACCACCTCAGACCATATCTTGTTCGATCTGAAATCATCGCTCCGAACGTTGAAATGTCGGAAACTCGAACATGACGGGCGTACAGGTTCCTCTGACAATCACCTTCATTACACACGGAAAAACACGATTCACCGTTATCCCATTTTCGGTGACAAATGTCTGGTCTGGGAGCATGTTCTTGTCGAGCAGCGAGTAATTTTTCTTTTCTGTCTTTACAAATGATTCATCAATCATTTGATCCGTATGAAATGAAAACAGAATCTCATAATGCTTGCCTTTGGCCTCCGATGTCGGAATAGACTCCTGGATAGATACGATTGTGGCTGAACCCGAATAAGACTTGTATTCACACGGGCCTCCAACCAATCGTTTTTCTGTGATTTTTTTCTCTTCCGCGTCGATGAACTCAATCCAGCTTAACGTCATAAAGGTAACCAGGATAATTGTTAAGAGATTTTTCAAGGGTACATGATCACTGTCATCCATCGC
>CAYQKZ010000633.1:0-1673 GCA_964418135.1 uncultured Desulfobacterales bacterium | reverse complement strand
AAAAGCGTATTCGAGATGATGAATCCATCAATGATCTCTGTGACCGATCTGTCCAACGGATTTTAACGGCAAAAGCCAGATCACAGCCAGCAATACTTTGAGCGACTACTGAAATGCCTTTTCCAAAATGGCGGCCTGATCCTGGCGGTAAATCTTCGGAAACCCTGTGGCAGGGCTGGATGATGATTTTCTGCCCACATACTCCAGCGGTCTCTGAACAATACTTTCTATCAGCGGACGTATAAACCACCATGCACCCATGTTTTCCGGTTCTTCCTGAACCCATCTCCATGACCCTGCCTGCGAAAACCGCTGCACCACCTCGCAAAGACGATTCTCTGGAAACGGGTAATACTGCTCGATTCGCACGATGGCAACATCACGTTTTTTCAAAACATCTCTTTTCTGAATCAATTCATAATAGATCTTGCCGCTGCAAAAAATCACATGTTGAATGGTTTCCATCTTTTCCGATTCATTCAGTATTTCCTGAAAGCCACCGGCAGCCAGATCATCGATACGAGACACGGCCAGCGGGTTCCGCAACAGACTCTTGGGGGTCAGAATCACCAAAGGTTTTCGGACCTTTCGATGCATCTGCCGCCGCAGCAGATGAAAATACTGGGCCGGGGTGGTCGGATAACAGACCTGCATGTTTTCGTCCGCACAAAGCTGTAGAAACCTTTCGGGTCTGGCACTGGAATGTTCAGGGCCCTGGCCTTCAAGGCCATGGGGCAGCAGCAGGATCAGACCACTCTGGCGCTGCCATTTGCTTTCTGCACTGGCCAGATACAGATCGATCACAGATTGGGCATTGTTGATAAAATCCCCGAACTGGGCTTCCCAGATGACCAACTGTTGCGGCTGAACCAGGGAATACCCATATTCGAATCCCAGAACACTTGCCTCTGCCAGCAGGCTGTTCCAGGCGGAAAACTCGGCTTGTAATCCACCCAGGCTGTTCAGGGGAACGTGGTGCTCACCGGTCTGGATATCGACCAGAAAGGCATGTCTCTGACTGAACGTTCCCCGACGAACATCCTGGCCGCTCAGCCGGATCGGCGTTCCCTCATCCAGAAGTGTTGCAAAAGCCAACGACTCGGCATTGGCCCAGTCGATGCCCGTGCCGGTTTCGACGGCCTCCAGTCGCTTTTTCAACAATGACTGAATCTTGGGATGGGCGTTGAAGCCTTCTGGAATAGCCGTCAGAGACCGACTGAGAGTTTGAATTTTTCTGATATCGACACCCGTCGGCACCATGTCATGAAGATAACGACCCTCATAATCTTTCCAGACTTCATAGAACCTTGCCTGTGGAAACAGACATTCCGTACCGTGGATTTTTCGATAATCCGCATCCAGCCCCTGCCGGATGGAGTTTTCCATTGCTTTGATTTCCGGTAACGTCACAAGACCTTCTTCCAGAAGTTTATCGGCATAGAGTTTACTGAGCGGTTGTCTCTGACGGATCCGTTCGTACATTCGGGGCTGGGTAAAATAGGGTTCATCCCCTTCATTGTGGCCATAGCGGCGATAACAGATCAAATCCACCACCACATCTTTTCCGAATGCCATGCGGTATGCCGCTGCCAGACGCATGACATGCACCACGGCATCGGGATCTTCTCCGTGTACATGGAATATCGGAATCATGAGCATCTTGGCACAATCCG
>CAYQKZ010000632.1:0-1674 GCA_964418135.1 uncultured Desulfobacterales bacterium | reverse complement strand
TGACCCTGACGGAAATGGAAGAAGCGCTGGTGTCCATCGGCTACGCCAAAGCCAGAAAATAGCCTCAATACCAATTGGCATTTGAAACAACGTGATTTTATATCCGCAGAGAGGGGGAACGAACCCGCCCCTGCGGATATTACCTGCTGGCCGCTGAAAGCTTTTTATGCGCCAGCGTCAGTCCTGCCGAAACAAAGGCAATGGCCCCCATCCCCACATTGTAAAAAGCAAAACTGCTCAGGCTGATGATCAAAGCGGCCACACACAGTCGCGTGGTGTTCCGCCATACGGCAAGTCCGGCAAGTACCAGGCTCGACAGTCCGAATACTTGATGATACATCAGCTTTCCCATGATAGATCGGATCAGACATGCAATCCCCTCTGGATTTTCTGCACACAGACCGGTGACCCTATTTGAATCCAAAATCACGTAGCGCATGATCGAAAAAACCGCATAGGCCGCTGCCATCATCAGGACATCAGGCATAAGAGGACGAAGCGAGCCGGCCTTTCCTTCCTTCCAGAGCGGTACCGCCAGCAGCAGGCAGATACCGACCCATACATCGGCCTGGTGGTTGAGTGCTGTTTCTTTGAACAGAATCCCGATTGCCGCCAGGAACAGCATCAAAGCACAGAGCCGTTCGAGACTGCCCGCCGCCACCGATCGCTTTTCCTGATACGAGAACCACGCATATCCAAAAGCCGGAATCATAAATCCGCAATTGTTGAAACTGCGATACCGGGCATCGAAAAACAGGCCGGCTCCGGCAATCAGGGCAAAGGCGACAACGATGAGACGATTGACGGAGATCATCGACTGGAGACTGCGAAGGCCAGGTGGCGGAAAAAACCGATCCCCAGCCGGTGTCTGCCGGCGGTTCTTTTCAACCGGTAACCGGAACCATTCCCGGAGCAACACCATGGAATCACTCAAACTGAGGTGTTGGGGTCGAAACTCCGGCGCCATGGCAGACAGCATCAGAAAATAGACAATGGCTGCCTGAACAAGTACCATGATGGCCCAGAGATATTCCCAGCCGTTTCGGGATATGATCGTGAACTGGTGAGCCTGCAGGGTGATCAATACAGCGCCGCCACCCACGACTGCGAAAAACTTCACCCGCTGAATCCAGGCCATGTCCGGATATTTTCCTGCAATCGGTAGAGTGAGCAGCGCCACTCCGGCAGACATGAAAAGCCATAGCGGCCAGTTCGGATAATCTGAAACCGGTCCGGAAAACACCGATTTATCTTTCCGATCCGTATCGTAAAGACCCCAATAACCGCCGACAGCGCCTTCTTTGGCGCGTTTCCACGGCTGATCGAAGGCTTCGATTACGTTGTACTGCCATTTTTCCTGTTCCGCCAGCGCCACAAATCCGCGCATAAATCGCGACTGATTGATGCGGCTGGGAAGCGCACCTTCCCGCATCCGTCCTTCAGAAGGCCATCCGGTTTCTCCGATGACGATTTCCTTGTCTGGAATTTTCCGGACAAGCTCTTCACGGATTTTTCGGACATGGGCCATGGACTCATCGATAGAGACCGGGTCATCTTCCCAGTAAGGCAGAATGTGAATCAGCACAAAATCCGTGGCCGGCACCACCTCCGGGTGTTTAAGCCAGAACTCCCAGACATCGGCATAAGTGACCGGTATATCAGGCAGGGCGGACT
>CAYQKZ010000631.1:0-1689 GCA_964418135.1 uncultured Desulfobacterales bacterium | reverse complement strand
TTTCCACCCTTCTGGAGACAAGCGGCTATCAACCGGTTACCACGCGGGATGGTTTGGACGGCGTTTCCAAGGCCCGTACCGGAAACCCTGACCTCATTCTGCTGGATGTGATGATGCCGGGTGAAGGCGGTGTTCAGATGTACAGGAAGCTGAAGTCGGACCCGGAACTAGCGCAGATTCCGGTCGTGATGCTATCAGCGGTGGAACGAAAAAGTTTTTGCCATTATCTCAGCATGCTGAATTCCAGCTTGCCCTGCCCGATTCCGCAACCGGAATCGTATCTCGAAAAACCGGTGAATCCGGACCAGCTTCTGTTCGTACTTAAATCCATTTTGCAATAAGAGACTCTCTCTCGGCCGGAAATCTGGTCTTAGAACGAATCTTGGGATAGTTTCCAAGTGCAGGGAAACCGGACGGGCCGATTTTATTTCAACTGAAATGGGTTTCTTAACAGTCTTTTCTGTCTACAAAGCGCGCATAAACACTTCACCAGAGAAAAACCGGCCCAAGACCCTCCAGGATATCAACCGTACTGTCAACGGTCATAATCTTAAGTTTTAAACCCCCACCCCAACCCTCCCCCGCTGAGAGAGTGAGTTTATGGAAAGTTCAAATTATGCCCGTTCGCAGTATATCCGGGTTGAGTCGCCAATGTAACATTGAAAAAAGCATTTACAGAATCATCGAGATATGATTATCACTGAACCGGCATCCTTCAACTCGTTACGAACAGGTGGAAAACCATGCTGGAGCATTTCAAAGATTTTCGTCAAAGTCTTTCATATCGGTTGATTTTTATGATGGGACTGACCCTTTTTATCAGCTTTTCCACCTGGGCGTATTTTAGCATCAAATATCAGAAAGATAAGGCTGTGAATGATATCGCGGTCTGGACAGACCGCCTGAGTGAAACCATCAAGCTGGGTACACACTACGCCATGATGCTGAATGCCAGGGACAATATCAACCAGAGCATCCAGAACATCGGCAAACAGAAAACAATCGAGCATATCCGTATTTTTAATAAAGAAGGGGAAATCAAATTCTCGAATTCATCGGATGAAGTCGGACAAAAAACCAATATCAAGGCTGAAGCTTGTTTTATCTGCCACAAAACGGAGCCGCCCCTGGTTGATCTTACCCAGTCTGAAAGGATAAGAATATTTAGAAACACCGGGGGTTTCCGGCAGATTGGCATGATTACTCCCATTCGAAATGAAGCAAGTTGCACCACCGATATCTGCCATGTTCATCCCCAGGATAAAATGATTCTTGGCGCTCTGGATGTGGTTGTTTCGATGAAGGAAACCGATGATGAAATCATGTTTTTCGAAGAAGGAATTATTGCTCTGGCCGGTTTCATCTTCACAGTAACTTCTGCGGTCATATTCATTTTTATCGTGAGATTCGTTAAGCTGCCGATTCAAAAGCTTATTGATGGAACACGGATGATCGCTGCGGGGCAATATCTGGCAAAAATCGATATCCAATCAAAAGACGAGCTGGGGCAACTGGCGATCGCGTTTCAGAAAATGGGAAAAAAAATCAACGAAAAAAGAAGTGAACTGAGTAAACAGCGAAATGAGTATCAAAACCTTTTTGAACAGGTACCTTGTATTATTTCGGTTCAAAACAGAGAGTACCGGTTGCTGCGTTACAATCGAGAATTTTCAGAGCGTTTTGATCCCA
>CAYQKZ010000630.1:0-1696 GCA_964418135.1 uncultured Desulfobacterales bacterium | reverse complement strand
ATGACAGCGTGTCGATGGTATAAGATGGGCCGCTGCGCATCAGCTCAACATCCGACACCACAAAATCGGCATCATTTCCAACAGCCAGTCGGATCATCTCCAGCCGATCCAATGGGCCGGCAATGCCGGCCTGGGCTTTGTGGGGCGGGATGGCCGAAGGAATCAGATAGAGCTGCCCAAGCCCGAAGCGTTCTCTGATCTCCACAGCCGCTCGTAAATGCCCGAAGTGTACTGGATTAAATGTTCCCCCAAACAGCCCGATCCGCATACCTATCCTTTGAAAGTCATCCTCTGATCAAACCCCTGACGACGGATCACTGCCCTTCTCCGAATACCACAAATTTGGTGGTGGTCAGCTCTTCAAGTCCCATCGGGCCGAAGGCGTGGAGTTTGGTGGTACTGATGCCGATTTCAGCTCCGAGGCCGAGCTGTCCGCCGTCATTAAACCAGGTGGAGGCGTTTACCAGCACCACGGATGAGTTCACTTCCCGAACAAAACGCCTGGCGCGGTCATAATTTCGGGTAACAATAGCGTCCGTGTGGTCGGAGCCGTATCGAGCGATATGCGCAACCGCTTCGTTCATGCTGCCAACCATTTTAACCGCCAGGGTCAGATTCAGATATTCCGAAGGCCAGTCTGCATCGGTTGCCATGACGGCTCGGGGAAGTATCCGGCAGGTCTTTTCGCACCCGCGCAACTCGACTCCAGCAGCCGTGAGCTTTTCCGCCACCATCGGTAAAAAAACGGGTGCAGCAATTTCGTGAACCAAAAGTGTTTCCATGGCGTTACACACACCCGGCCGCTGCACCTTGGCATTGAAGCAAATTCTTTCGGCCATTTCAAAATCCGCCCCCTTGTCTACATACACATGGCATACGCCTTTGTAATGCTTCAACACCGGGATTCGGGAATTCTCGACAACAAAACGGATCAGGCTTTCACCACCGCGGGGAATGATCAGATCGATCCATTCTTCTTGTTGCAGCAGCGTGGTGACAGCACTTCGGTCGGTAATCGGAATCACCTGAGCGGATTCCTTCGGCAGACCGGTTTCCTGAAGGGCCCTGGCAATGAGCCCGGCCAATACCTGATTTGATCGATGGGCTTCTGAACCGCCGCGAAGGATGACAGCATTTCCCGATTTCAGGCAAAGGGCCGCGGCATCGATGGTGACATTGGGTCTGGACTCGTAAATGATGCCGATGACTCCCAGCGGAATCCGTACCCGGGACACATCCAGTCCATTAGGTCTGCGATAAGACCGAACAGACGATCCCACAGGATCCTCCAGCATCGCCACTTCTTTCAATCCTTTGATCATGGACTGAATCGCGGCATTGGTAATGGTCAGGCGGTCGATCATCGCAGGAGACATTCCGGATTGTTGCCCCGCCGAAACATCTTCGGCATTTTCCCGCTGAATCAAGGCAGCGTTTTCGTCAATCAGATCCGCCAGCCTCAACAGCAAGTCATTTTTTCGAGCGGTCGTACACTTGGCGATTTCCAGGGAAGCCAATTTTGCGGCTTTGGCCATATCGGATATAACGGATTCAACACTCATGGCTTACTCCTAATTCCGTGGTAATTACCAGGTTATCCCTGTGAATGACTTCATCGTATGGTTTTTCCCCCAGTCGCTCCTGAATCTGCCGGGACTGAAGTCCCATGATTTTACGTATGTCGGCGGCACTGTAG
>CAYQKZ010000629.1:357-1696 GCA_964418135.1 uncultured Desulfobacterales bacterium | reverse complement strand
GGGGCACCCGTATTTCAAATGGATCGGCAAAAGGGTTCTCGGCAGCGCCCACAAACATGCGGGGCGGCCGGTCGATATCAGCACCGCCTAAAAATTTGCCATCATCGCGCATGCGCCGGACTGTCTGGATAAGCTGGATGGAATCGATATCATGAACATTCTGGCCGGTCGGGCAATCCCCGAAGCTCTGGTGGTCGCCCGAAAGACATAGAATGTTGTGGATATCGTAGGAAGCTGCACCCAGAATGTCACTTTGAAGTGCGATCCGGTTGCGGTCTCGTGTCACCATCTGAAGCACCGGCTCCAGGCCCATGAGTTTCAGGCGGATACAGGCAGCCAGACTGCACATGCGGGTGACGGATGTCTGGTTGTCGGTAACATTGATGGCATCGACGTGATTTTTGATCAGATGCCCTTTTTCTTCGATATGTTTGGGATTGCTGCCCCGGGGAGGACCGACTTCCGAGGTGACTGCCAAATGTCCGGCAGCCAGAATTTTTTCCAGTTTGCTTGGCGTTTTCATTGTCATATCTGCACATCCTCCCTGACGACTTTTCGGGGTCCGCCGGCCCTGTCGGTGGACCAGTCCTTGATCGAGAAGAGTTTTTCGTAGTCATCCATGCGTCCCAGCGCCTTCAGACGATCGACGATGAGCTGCCAGGCGCAGTCCAGATCTTTGTTGACTTCGCATTTGCCCTTACTGGAGCCGCCGCAGGGACCGTTTAAAATCCGCTTGGCGCATCGGGATACCGGGCAGATGCCGCCCGTATTCGCCAGAATGCACTGACCGCAGGCCTGACACCGCTCTGTCCAGAGTCCGCGTTTTTCGGTAACGCCCAGAAAACACGTATTCACACCCGGATAAACGGGCTTGGACATATATTTTTCGGCCATGAACTGAACACCAACACCGCAGGCCAGAGAAACCACCGCATCATACCGATCGATGCGGTCCTGGATTTCTTCGAGATATTCATGGTCGCACTGACGTTCCAGGGTAATTTCGTCAATCCGCATGTCTTTTCCGTTATTGATAAAATACATTCGCAGGGCAGATGCCAGAATGCCCACTTCTTTCTTTCCGCCCGCTTCGCAGACGGTGACGCATTCGTTGCATCCCAGAATCAGCACGTTGCGGTGGGGTTCCACTGAATGAATGATTTCTTCGATGGGTTTTCTATCGGCTACAATCATGGTTTGACCTCTTCTGCTTGATTAAAAATTTAACATGGCCAATCTTAAATTTTTTGGACAGAATGAAAAGGATCAACAATGAATCAACAGAATTGAATCCTGAATTTATTATCCTGTCTATCCTGTTCATCCATGTTAATTTTTT
>CAYQKZ010000629.1:0-347 GCA_964418135.1 uncultured Desulfobacterales bacterium | reverse complement strand
CTTCGGCGGATGAGAGGTTGTACATCTGCACCCGATCGCCCCCTACGCCGACGGTGTCGAGGAGTTTCCTGGCCTGTTCCACCCGTTTTCTGGCCCGAAAGTTGCCGCTGTTGAAATGACAGTCTCCTTCCATGCAGCCGACGGCATATACACCGTCCGCACCTTTTTCGAAGGCACGAAGGATATGGAGGACATCCACTTTCCCCGTACAGGGTACGCGGATGATTTTGGTGCTGGAAGGATAGTTGAGCCGCATCGAACCTGCCAGGTCCGCAGCCGTATACCCTCAGTAATTGCAGCAGAATGCCACGATAACCTGTTCAAACGCTTCTGTCATATTACCCCCT
>CAYQKZ010000628.1:0-1699 GCA_964418135.1 uncultured Desulfobacterales bacterium | reverse complement strand
TAAAACCACATCACCAGGGTCGGGATGAGCGTTCGGGAAAGCACATAACTTGCCAGCATGGCAAAAACGACCGCCTCTGCCAGCGGCACGAACAGATAGCGCGCCACACCGGTCAGAAAAAACATGGGTACAAAAACGATACAGATACAAAGCGTCGAGACAAAGGCCGGCAGGGCAATTTCCTGCGCCCCATCCAGAATAGCCTGGATATTGGGCTTTCCCATGGCCATCTGCCGGTGAATGTTTTCGATTTCAACCGTTGCGTCATCCACAAGAATGCCGACGGCCAGAGCCAGCCCGCCGAGTGTCATCAGGTTGATGGTCTCACCGAGTCCGCTGAGGATCGCCAGAGAGGTAAGCACGGAAAGGGGAATGGACAGGGCAATGATGAACGTGCTTTTCCAGGAGCCCAGAAAGAGCAGAATCATCAAAGCGGTCAGTACGGCAGCGATCACCCCTTCCTGGACTACACCGCTGACGGCGGCGCGGACAAAAAGAGACTGATCGGCAAATTCTTTGGCTTCCAGCTCTGGCGGAAGGCCGCTTAAAATAAGCGGCATGGCCTTTTTGACACCGTCCACCACACTGAGCGTCGAGGCAGCCCCGCTTTTTAAAACGGTCAGCAGCACGCCGCGCACGCCGTTCAACCGCACGACATTTTGCTGCGGCTGGTATCCGTCATGCACCTGGGCCACATCGCCAATCCGGATCACGGCGCCTCCCACGGTCTTGATGGGAAGATCGTTTAAAGCCGCGATCATTTCCGGGTTGGTGTTCAGCGAAATATTGTATTCGGTTTCTCCGATTTTTGCCGTGCCGCTGGGCAGCATAAAATTCTGGGCGTTGAATGCATTGACAACATCCTGTGGCGCCAGGTTCTTGGATTCAAGCGCCGGCAGATCGATATCGACGGCAACCACCCGTGTTTTTCCGCCGGCCGGATACGGTACGGATGCGCCCCGTACGGTCGCCAGCCCCACCTTGACGCGGTTCATGGCGATGTCTTGAAGTTCCTGCTCGGAAAATTTCGATCCGGCCAGACTGTATTGCAGAATCGGAACACTGGAGGCATTGTATCGGATAATGAAAGGTGGGGTGATGCCCGGCGGCAGAATTCGCAGCACCGCCTGTCCGGTGGCCGTGATCTGCGCCACCCCCTCGGTTACGGACGCGCCAGGCTGAAGAAACACCTTGATCACACCCGCGCCGTTGTAGGCCGTGGACTCGATATGCTCGATATCGTTGACGATGGTGCTGATCATGCGCTCGTGGTTATAGACGATGCGCTCTTCCACTTCCTTGGCGTTCAGGCCGGTATAGGTCCAGACGACGCTGATGACCGGGATGTTGATCTCTGGAAAAATATCGGTTGGCGTACGCTTTATCACAAACGGTGTCAGGAGCAGCAGCACCATCGCCGCCACCACAAAGGTGTAGGGCCGGCGTAACGCAAGTCGAACAATCCACATGTTTTGCTTCCTTCTGAAAAAGACTCTCTAATCACCCATTGCATCGCGCTTCGATAATTGCCAGGATACGCTTCAAACTGGGCATGCAGTATAGTGGTTTGCGTTCATACCATTCGCCGCAACCTTCAAGTTTTTCAAGCAGTGGAATGGCTTCCGTTCAGCGTTGTTGGGTTAGTATAGACATTCAGAAAAATAATTTCGCTGCGTTATCGGTCGGGAATGGCCGAAAA
>CAYQKZ010000627.1:0-1702 GCA_964418135.1 uncultured Desulfobacterales bacterium | reverse complement strand
TTTCATCTCATTGATTCTGAGCCTGAACGCTCCGGTTTTCCCCGTGAGCGCGGTGATCGACACTTGAACCATCGGAATGGACAGGGCGATGTCGAGAAAGGGCTGGCCGCTCCAGCTGAAATCGGTATCGAGCTTCACCGTTGTGTTGGGCGGCACGGTTGGAAGCGGAAACCCGGCGTCGGTGCCGACCGCGCGCTCAAACGTGACGGTGTAGACAAGGTCATACGCTGTTGAAGCCGGTAGTGAAACGAAGGGATACATCAGCTCAACCTGGGTGACGAACTGCAGGTTCAGGATATCGGGATTTCCCGTCCGGATAAGTCTTGGCCGGATCCGGATCTCATTGATCATGGGGATCTTTTCCGTCGTCGGGGACAGCAGGTTCGAGGGCTTCGAATCCGAATCCACATAATCCAGCAGGGCTTCGAAGACGGTGTTGGCGTCAACCGACGGGAAAAGCTCAACGCCGTTCGTCTGCATTTGAAGCCGGCCTGTTATCTGGCCTTTCAGGACATTCAGATCGGCCACATCGCCGGAAATATCAATTGGCTGGGTGGACACATTCGTGGATAGAAGGGAGAACGGCACGAAGTGCGAGAGGCCATTCACTCCGGTGGCTGTTCCCGCGCGTTTTATCTGGGCAACCGATTCATATTTCCGGTTCCCGATGAACGTGTTGATGTTGTTGATGTCGTTCAGTTCCGACAGCTGGATTTCAGTCGGATCCAGACCCGAGCCGCGGGCGGCCCCGCCGCTGACATTGGCATCCAGAAGCCCCGAGGCGGTCAGGATCATGAACCCGATTCGTCCATTCGGAACCGTCACCCAGGAGGCGGCGTTCGGAATCTGGGTCAGCAGGGAATCCGGAACATGCGCCGCCCACAACTGGTTGGTTGTGATGGCGAAGAAATTGGTGCCGGGCGAAACCCAGTAGTTGTCCGTCGGGTAGGTTTTCCCGACCATGTTTTCATTGATGGTCTGGATGGCCCGGGCGGCGGACGCATACAGAAGCTGGCGGGCCCGCACATCGTGCTGGAAGCTGCCGGCCGCCTGGCGTTCGGTGCGCATGAAAATTGAAAAGGCCACCCCCACCATGACCAGCAGGGCCAGCATGCCGAGCACGATGATCAGGGCAATGCCCCTTTTATTCGTTTTATTTGTCATAAGTGTATCGATCCCTGTTAACAAGCCACGCTCTTGAAGTATAGACAACAGTTTCTTTTGTCTCTTCGTATTCAACTGTTACAGAAATATCAACATAACCAGACTTACGCTTAATAGAGAAATCTTTGACTGTAACACCCGGCACAAGAGGATTTGAAATCGGGGCTAAAATAACACCATTTCGTGTGACAGGATTCTTGGTATAAGTGACTTTTTGTTTAGGTGTTCCAATAGTTCCAACAGGAACTATTGATTCCTCTATTATTTCGAACGTTAATGGATCTTCCGAAAAATCGGTCGTTTCTTTCTCTATACAACGTGAAATATCTTGCGATATAAAATCAGCTATCCCACGGCCCACCATATTCATCTCAGCCTGTCGGGAACCAGTGGTCCATGCGACATTGCTTTGCTCAAAAATGCGGCCGCAAATCAAGACAATGACTCCCAAAATAGCGAGCGCCACCAGCAACTCAACAAGAGTGAACCCCTTTGCATCATGCCCTTTCATGGCAACTCCATGTAATACACTTCCGTG
>CAYQKZ010000626.1:0-1705 GCA_964418135.1 uncultured Desulfobacterales bacterium | reverse complement strand
CGGCAGATGGCGGCTGTCATGCTGGATATGGATATCAACGACGTGGATGAGGAATCCGATGTCAATGATGTCATCGGAGAACTCAGCAATATCGTCGGCGGGAATCTGAAATCCATTTTCTCCGATGTCGGTTTGCACTGCGAGCTTTCCACACCATCCATCACCCGGGGCAGCGGCTTCAAGATTGAATCCATGAACATGGAGCGTTATGAACGGTTCGCTTTCGGTTATCAGGATCATGTCTTTTTTGTGGAATTTGGTCTCAAACTGGCAGAAGGATTAAATGTTCCTCTGGAGGAAGTAAAAGAAATAAACTATCAGGTTACGGATGACAGCCCTCCGACGCCTGCGGAATGGCCGGATCTCTCTGATATGGCAGAGATGCCCGATTTCCTGCCGGGTGAAATTGAAACCCCTGTTTCTTCACAGACGCGACAGCCGGATGAACTACCGGCTGTTTATCAACAGAAGAACTGGATAGAGGAGCCCAAGACTTCAACGCCTGTCGATGTAAATCTAAGCTTTCTGCTAAATATCCCGCTTGAGGTTTCCATTGAACTGGGCAGAGCCCGCATGAAAATCAGTGAGCTGCTGAAAATTCGTGAAAAGTCGGTTGTCGGTCTTAAAAGTCTGGCGGATGATCCGGTAGAGATACTGGTCAACAACAAATTGATTGCAAAGGGTGAGGTGGTGGTGGAAGGCGGAAAATACGGAATTCGGGTTATCGAGGTATTAAGCCGGGAAGACCGTATCAAAAGTCTCAGATAACATATTGTGGCATCATATTTGCTTAAATTATTGTCAATCTTCAACGGGCGCCATGGAGGGAACCCATGCTTGTCATCACACGGAAGCTGGAAGAAAAAATCACCATTGGTCATGATATTACAGTCAGTGTTCTGGAGATCAAAAGAAACCATATCAAGATTGGTATCGAAGCTCCCCGCAACACTCCCATTTATCGGACCGAGGTGTACAAGAGCATCGTTGAAGAAAATCTACAGGCGGCCGCCGTACCACAGGATATTTCGTTGCTGTCTGAATAAACAGGGCGCGGATAAAGGTGCATGAAGCGTTGAGGTGCCCGCCATCGCGCATTATGGAGTAAATTATGTTGACTGTATCAACAACCCGTTTCGGGGATATTTTGATCGAAGAAGACCGGATCATCCATTTTCCGGAAGGGCTGCTCGGATTTCCGGATCAGAAAGCATTTATCATTCAGCAGCACAAGCCCGGCTCATCCTTTTACTGGCTTCAGTCTATCGATATTCCTTATCTGGCGTTCGTCATCATCAATCCGTTTCTGGGAGAAAAAGACTATCTGAAGGAGCTGCCTCCTTCTGATCAGGTTTATTTCGACGGCATCGAAGATGGCCGAACCGTTGCGCTGGCCCTTGTCACCATCAAACCAGATTCGGTTCCGCCACTGACCATGAACCTGGTCGGCCCCGTCATTATCGATATCGAGACCCGAACCGGAAGACAGGTTGTTCTTTCTTCGACCCGATATACCTGTAAGCATCCGCTGGTATTTCCAAAATAATTCTGGTGTTACCGGATTTTGTGTTTTCCTACCGCAATCCGGTGAAAATTGCATGTTTGCAGCGCTGCACAATTCGGTAGAACCAGAAGCGATACTACAGAATCCGTTCCAGATTGATGGTTTTGGAAGGGCTGAAGTGGCTGGCGGTAAAGAAATGCA
>CAYQKZ010000625.1:0-1706 GCA_964418135.1 uncultured Desulfobacterales bacterium | reverse complement strand
AACGATAAGTTTGAGGAATTTGCAGAGATGCGAGGTAAAGGTGCTGCTAAAATATCGGGCGCGGAATCCCTGGAAGCCCCTCCCCTTCCCTTCAAATAGCCGTTTTTCCCGATAGTGGATTTTCATATCCACCCCAAAATGCCCGATTTGAAATTCTTTGCGGATATGCGTGAAGCCGGCGTGACCCATGGCGTTATTCTGGCAACCGATACCGATCCGCAAGATGTTGAGCGACCGGAGGTGCGCGCGCAGATCAAGGCGGCTTTCGAGCGATCTCCTTCAGCCGGCCGGATCAACTTCGAGTCTCTGCTGAGACATATCCAGAAGAGTTTGTACTCGCCCACCCATGTAACCAACCAGGATGTGGCCGATTGGGTGGCGGACTATCCCGATATGCTGACCGGTTTCGGTTCAGTCAATCTTTGCAAGGATACAGCCTATGTTCGCCGGACACTGGACGAGATCGAATACCTGAAGCTCAAAGGCCTGAAATTTCTTCCCCATTCCCAGTTCTTCAACCCGTCCGACAATGAACACATGCCAACGATATTTGAATATTGCCGGCAAACCGGGTCCATTATCCTCACCCATTCCGGATGCGGTCCGGGACCCTTTGAAATTATCGAATTGAGTCATCATTCCCACCCATGCTTATGGGAGCCCTGGCTGAAAAAATTTCCCGAGGTTCCGGTGGTGCTGGCCCATGCCGGTGCTTACAGTACCGAGATTCCGGGCATCTGGCTCTTTGATGCGCTCCAACTGGGAAAGACCTATCCCAATGTTTATATCGATCTGGCCGCAGTGGACTGGCTGCTGGACCGGGAAATGGTGATTCAAGAAATCCGTAAAACCATCGGATTCGACCGCGTCCTTTTTGCCACGGACTATCCGCTTCCCTTGTCGGGGGGCGTCAGTTGGGCCAATATCGTCGAACGGATCCAGGCCAACAGCAATCTGACAGCCAGAGAAAAACTCAGGATACTCGGACAGAATGCCGCCAGATTGCTGGGATTGTCCTGATGGTGTATACGGTTTGATCATGAGCGCAAAGATTGACATTTTTATGAATCGGATCGAAGCCGTCCGTGAACAATTCGCCTGCCTGATGGAAGGGCCGGAAGACAACATCGATCTTGTCGATGCAGCCTTGTTGATTGCACGCACGGCCTATCCGGATTTGATCGGGTCCCACAGCACCGATCGATTGAATCAGTGGGCCGAACGCCTTCGCAGTCGCCTGGGCCCTTTTTCATCAGCCGGTGAGATTTTAACCAGCCTCAACCAGATTCTGTTCGATGAAGAAGGGTTTCGGGGAGATATCGACAATTATTTCGATCCGCAAAACAGCTATCTCAATCGTGTTCTCGATCGCAGACTCGGAATCCCCCTGACGCTTTCTCTGGTATACAGTGAGGTCGGGCGACGCGCCGGCTTTCCGATTCATGGGATTGCCCTGCCGGGTCATTTCATCACCGGCTTGTTTCATGCGTCAGGCACGTTGTATATCGATCCGTTCAATCGGGGAGAGGTGCTGGCTGAAAAGGAATGCCACGAGCGGATTGCTCTGCGGTATGGACAGACGGCGGCCATGGACCCGGGCTGGAAGACCCCGGCAGACAAGAAAACGATTCTTAAACGCATGCTCAGGAATCTCAAAGGGATTTACCGGCAACTGGGTCAGGAGCGCTCATTTTTCGAAATGCTCC
>CAYQKZ010000624.1:0-1712 GCA_964418135.1 uncultured Desulfobacterales bacterium | reverse complement strand
TGATCGAAAAAAAAGGATGGACACCGCAGGAAATGGAATTCACCTTTGAAAGCCCGGCAGCCAAAGACTTGTTTATCCTCCAGACCCGCGATATGGCCATGCGGGAACGGAAAAAAGTGCCGGCTTTCGAACCTGAAGATATTATCAGTAATCGGTTTTTAGGACACGGCATTGGTGTGAGCGGAGGTGCAATGGCCGGCCGGTTGGTCTTTACCCTGGAAGAAATCGAATCGTGGCGGATGCAGGAGCCGCAAACATCTCTGATTCTGGTGCGCGGGGATACGGTGCCGGACGATATCCGGGAAATATTTGCCGCCGACGGCCTGCTGACCGCCCGGGGAGGACTGACTTCCCATGCGGCTGTCGTCGCCCATCGGCTGGGAAAAACCTGTGTGGTCGGCTGTGGAACACTGATTTGTTACGAAAAAGAAAAACGATGCGAATTCAACGGTCGGATGCTGCTGTCCGGAGACGCCATCAGCATTGACGGACTGGAAGGTTCGGTGTATCAGGGTCGGATACGGATCAGGGAAACAGCGTAACCGATAAAAGAACAATTTCCCCGCAAATCTTCATCTTGCACATGCAGGGACAGATACCTGAAGGAGGGAATATGGATACTGACGTTAAAAACGCCGGTAAACTCGGCATCAACGGTTTCGGCAGAATCGGCAAACTGACTGTCTGGCATCATGTGGGACGCAGATATTTCGATGAACTCGTTGTCAATATCGGACGGCATGCCGGCACTTCCATCGCCGATATCGCCCATTACATCGAAAGGGATTCCACATACGGCAGCCTGCACATGTTCCTTCACGGATACCGGTCCACCCCGGTGATTCAGGATATGAACGAAACAGACGGTTCGATGATCATCAACGACATCAAAGTCACCTTCCTGAGATCCTATCGGAATCCCCGGGATCTGCGGTGGAAGGATCATCAGGTCAAAATCGTGGTGGACACCACGGGCCAGTTTATAGACCCCACCCTGAGTGCGGATCAGCCCGGCGGGTCGCTGCGGGGACACCTCGACGCCGGCGCCGAAAAAGTGATTGCCTCCGCGCCTTTCAAAATCAAGGACAAGGGCCGGCCCATGCCCGAAGATGCCGTAACGACGGTCATGGGCATCAACGACAACATGTTCGATCCCCGGCGGCACAAGCTCATCTCGAACGCCTCCTGCACCACCACGTGTCTGGCCCACATGATGAAGCCACTGATTCACGCATTCGGTCCCAAAAAAATTCTGTCCGCTTCCATGGCCACCGTTCATGCGGCCACCGGCACCCAGGCTGTTTTGGACCGACTGCCCAAGGCCGGTGCGACCGATCTTCGCAAAACCCGCAGTATCATGAACAACATCATCCTGACATCCACGGGTGCTGCCAATGCCCTGAGACTGGTCATTCCCGAAATGGAGCAGATCGGATTCATTGCCGAATCCGTCCGGATTCCGACGGCCACGGGGTCGTTGATCATTCTGGTGGTCAATCTTCAGGAAGAGCTATTCGGCGGCGCCATTCGGCGGGAAATGATCAACGGGATATACCGGCAGACGGCTCTGGACGACCCCCGCGGGTATCTGATATTTTCGGATAAACAGAACGTTTCGGCGGACATCATCGGCCTGCCCCGTGCTGCCGCGATCATTGAAGGCCATGAAACCCACACGCGGACAGCCGATGTCACCATCGATCTGGCCAAGG
>CAYQKZ010000623.1:0-1712 GCA_964418135.1 uncultured Desulfobacterales bacterium | reverse complement strand
TACTTTCTTTTTTGCCGTTTGCACGATCATCTTGATCCAGCACCAAAGCCGCAGCCGCATTTCCGGCATTGGCTTTCTGGCGGCCGATTTCGTCATGCAGACCGCAGCGACCCTGCTGATTGCATTCCGCCATATGATCCCGGACTGGATGTCCATCGCTGTGGCCATGAATATGGTCATGAGCGGTTCCGTTCTGGGCTATATGGGCATGGAACGTATTGTGGGAAAAGTATCTTCCCAGACCTGCAATTTCTGCCTGTTGGCCGTATTTGGATTTATTTTCATATACTTTGTCTGCATTCCCACCGACGTTGTCTTTCGCATCCTGGCCATAACGGCGGGAACATCGATGATCTGGTTTCAATGTGCCTGGCTCATGCTGGTTCGGGTCAAACTGAATGTCCGCTCTTTCACATTCTGGGTCGGCATCGTTTTTGTTTTGTACTGTATAGTCAATATCGTCCGAATCGCCACATTGATCGGACATCCCCCCATCGGCGCGGATTATTTCAATTCCGGGATCATGTCGATGGTGGTTATCCTGTCGTATCAGGTGCTGTTTCTTTTTTTTACGTTCGGGCTGGTATTCATTTTCAATGAAAGGCTGATGATCGAAATCGGCGAAGAACGGGAGAAGTTTTCCAAAGCCTTTCACTTTTCTTCCCAGGCAATTCTGCTGTGCCGGATATCCGACGGCCGGATCGTCGAAGTCAACCGGCAGTTTGAAACGCTGTCCGGATATCCCTGTACCGAGGCAGTCGGCAAAACAGGCGATGACTTGCAACTCTGGGCCTGCAGCGAAGACCGTACCACCGCGATGGAAGAATTGAATGCCAAAGGCCATATTCGCGGCCAGGAGTGCCGGTTTGAGTCTCGAACCGGCGACAGACGGACCGGGATTCTTCACGTTGAAATCCTGGAAATCGGCGGCAGGCCATTCGCTCTTGTGTGTGTGGACGATATCACCTGCCGCAAACAAGCCGAGGAATCGCTGGAGCGGCTGAACCGGACATTGCAGGAGCGGGTGAACGAGGAAATCGACAAGCGGCTTCTTCACGAGCGCCTGCTCGTCAATCAGTCCCGCCTGGCGTCCGCGGGCATGATGATTGGAGCCATCACCCATCAATGGCGGCAGCCGCTTTCCACGCTGGATGTCATCATTCAGCGGTTTTGTGCGGTCGGCAGCCTTCAGAAATTGAGCCGGAAACAACTGGACGAATTCAAGAACAGCGCCATGCAGATGATCCGGTATATGTCCGAAACCGTGGAGGAGTTTCGAACGTTTCACCAGCCCGAAAAACAGCCGACGGCATACAACCCCTGTGCCTGTATCGTCAGTGCCGTCAATCTGTTCTCCCCCCAGTTTCGTGCCGACGGAATCACGCTGGATTATACAGCCGATGTGAATGATTCCTGCGGCGCCTTGTTCGGTTATCCCAACGAGCTCAAACAGGTCATCGTCAATCTGATCAGCAATGCCCGCTATGCCATCCTGGATCGCCGGGCGGTGGAGGGAGCCGCTGTGGAAGGCCGGATAGCGGTTCGAGTTTATCTGTCGGGAGAAAATACGCTGACGATCGATGTGGAGGACAATGGATGCGGCATTCCAGAAGAGATTGTTTCGAGCCTGTTCGATCCGTATTTTTCCACCCGACAGCCGGATGCCGGCACAGGCATCGGTCTGTATCTGTCTCGCGGGATTGTAGAGGGCA
>CAYQKZ010000622.1:0-1712 GCA_964418135.1 uncultured Desulfobacterales bacterium | reverse complement strand
GACGGGCTTTTTCCAGCCACTTGGCGTCCACGATCGGTCTTGAGCAGGAAACCACGGCTCCGATGGTGTCGGCCAGTTCCTGGGCAATCCCGATATTCTCCTGATCCTCGATACCGCGGCCAACGGATACCAGTACGTCGGATTTGGTGATATCCACATCGCCGACTTCTGCGGCCACGACTTCCAGAAACCGCCGTTTGGCCTTGCAGTCTCCCGCCTGTCCGGATTTATCCGTCACAGATCCGGAAGCCTTGCTGTCATCGGCCAGAAAACACCCCGACCGCACATTCAGAACGGCACCTGCAGAAATGTCACACAGCACATGGGTGCTGACCTGGCCGCCGAATTCCTGGCGGATTGTTTTCAGATTGGCGCCATCGATGCCTTCAATCCCCACAACATCCGGAACGAAGGCGGCATTCAGTTTGATGGAAAGGCCAGGAGACATATCCATGCCGAACGTATCGTGCGGCACCAGGGTAATGGCGCCGGCGGGCAGAATATTGACCAGGACACCGCGCAGAACTTCGGCATTGGGATAGGCCAGTGCCGGATTGGACACTTTCCAGACATCCGGGTACACAGCGGCCATTGCCGAACAGACAGCATCCAGCTCTGCACCCGCCCCACAGACAACTGCGGTGACGGCTGCCGCCGGATCGATTTTTTTTGCGGCCACGATCAGCTCGAAGGCGGAATCATCTGCATTTCCATTTTTATGTGATATGTAGGCAAAAATCGGTTGCGTCATTATTTGATCCCTCCTTTGGACTTCAAGAGTTCAATCAGTTTTCCTGCTATCTCATCGGTGCTGCCTTCCAGCATTTCAGCACCTGCACCCATGGGTGGAACAAAATAATCGACCCGTTTAACCTTGGCACCGGCAGCACCCACCGATCCTGCCGCAATTCCCAGATCACCGGAACCATGAACCGGAATCTCGACAGATGCCACTTTGCGGATGCCTCGAATCCCAACGTACCGGGGTTCGTTGATACCGGTTTGAATGGACAGCACACAGGGCAGATCGATTTCACTCATTTCCTGATTGCCGCCTTCAATTTCACGACCGATCTTGATGACATTGTCGCTGACAATTTCAATTTTGTTGACCAGAGAGGCATATGGCATATCGAGCATGGCGGCCAGCATACCGCCCACCTGAGCTGCTCCGTCATCGGCCTGGGCACCCGTCAATATCAAATCGTATTTACCTTTGGCAATCTCGGCTTTCAAGATGGCGGCAATGCCCTTGCCGTCCGATCCGTTGAAAGCATCGTCGGACAGCAGAATGCCCTTGTCCGCACCCATGGCCATTTCACGCCGCAGAATCTCTTCGGCATCACCATCTCCTACCGTAACCACCGTGACGCTGCCACCGACATTGTCCCGGATCTGAATGGCTTCTTCCACCGCATAATTATCCCACTCATTGACCGAGTACACCAGATCACCCCGTTCAATGTCCGTACCTTTGCTGTTGACCACAATTTCATTCTCAGCAGTATCTGGTACTCTTTTCACGCATACCAAAATTTCCATGCTACGCCTCCACGCTGATTGTTGACTCGTTATTGTTGATATCGATTTTCAGTTTTCAGTTTATGTTGTTTCCAGATGCCGTTCGATCAGTTCACACAGATCGATGGCCTCCATCTTTCCTTCCAATCCGGCCACTTTGATGGCATCTTCCATATTCACCAGACAGAACG
>CAYQKZ010000621.1:0-1714 GCA_964418135.1 uncultured Desulfobacterales bacterium | reverse complement strand
CCGGTCGATCCCATCAACGGCGTTACCGGTGTGGCCATGGGCATGATTCAATGGATACTGGAAAATAAACGATTCGACGCCCGGTATCTGCAAAATGCCAATAAGGGCGCCGCTAAAGCTGACGGCGAGCCGACCTGGAGTCAGGCTGCCTGGCTGGTTAAAATCGGAGAAAACGGCAAACCCGGAAAATATCTGAGAGGATCAGATATCGGTGCTGAAATTGAAAAAAGGCCCAAAGCAAAGGCCGAGGACGGCGAATGGGAGTTTGATGCCTTCGTAACGTTGTCCAACAGCCAGCCCGTGCTGTTCGATCCGAACAGCGAAACCGTTCCGGCTGAAGGTGATCTATTGGTCGATACCGAAATCAACGGTATCCGTGTCAAAAGTGTCCTTCAGATCATCCGGGAGACGGCCAACGCCAGACCGCTCAATGAATGGGCGGCTCTGGCCGGCATCGACCCCGACGACATCGTCGATATCGCCAAGGAATTCACCAGCCACGGCAAAAAGGCGGTGGCGGATATTCATCGCGGCGTCTCCCAGCAGACATCCGGTTTTTACAATGTGCTGTCCTGGTACACGCTCAATGCCTTGATCGGAAACACGGGATGGCAGGGTGGACTCAGCAAATCCACCACGTATGATCGGATGGGCAGCCGACCGGGCAAGCCGTATGATCTGGGGAAAATATGGAAAAAAGCCATCAAAGGCTGGGGGGTCAGCACCATCCGCCATGGGGTGGCTTACGACAAAACCACCCTGTTTGACGGCTATCCGTCCAAACGCACCTGGTATCCGTTCTGCAGCGACATCTATCAGGAAATCATCCCCAGCATCGGGGATCAGTATCCGTACCCGATCAAAGCCCTGTTTCTGTACATGGGCGCACCGGTCTATTCGCTTCCGGCCGGGCATAAACTGATCGAAATTCTCTCCGATACGAAAAAACTGCCGCTGTTCATCGTCTCGGATATCGTCATCGGCGAAACCAGCATGTACGCCGATTATATTTTCCCGGACACCACATATCTGGAAAGATGGGAGTTTGCCGGATCTCATCCTTCCGTTGCCCCCAAGGTTTTTCCGATCCGCCAGCCGGTCGTGGCTCCGTTGACGGAAACTGTCCGGGTGTTTGGCGAAGAAGTCCCCCTGAATGTCGAGGCTTTTGTGCTGGGGGTTGCCGAGAAACTGAATCTGCCCGGTTATGGAAAAGATGTCTTTGGGCCGGGCCAGAACATGACCCGTGAAGAAGATCTGTATCTGCGCATGGTGGCCAATGTGGCGTTCGGCGACAAGGAAGATGGTTCGGACAAGGTGAAGGCGGCTACCGAGGAAGAACAGCAGATATTTGATAAATCCCGCAAGCATCTGCCCAAAACCGTCTATGACCCGGAACGGTGGAAAAAAATCGTCGGGCCGGAACTTTGGCCGCATGCCGTTACAGTACTTCTGCGGGGCGGCCGGTTTCAGGCATACAAAGATGCATATAAAAATGATCAGTTGGCCAACCAGTACAATAAGCTGATCGGTATTTACATGGAAAAGTTCGTGACCACCAAACATTCCATGACAGGAAAGTCTTATCTACCGCATGCCGACTATGTAGCCTGTCCAGCCGACTGCACCGGAAAGCTCGTCGACGACAAAAGTCAGGGGTATGATATGAGCCTGATCACCTATAAAACCATCACTCAGACCAAAAGCCGGACATCCG
>CAYQKZ010000620.1:0-1716 GCA_964418135.1 uncultured Desulfobacterales bacterium | reverse complement strand
CCATGAAAAGACTGATCGACAGTCCGGAGCTGAGGGAGCGACTGGCGGAAAATGCCTTCCGGGACCTGACGGGAAAGCATATTCTGCTGCATCGGGCTGGGGATTTTTACCGGGCGATTGCCGGAGGAAGATTAAAGGAAGAAAATGACAACATTATCAACACGCCGTAAAAAAATCGAACAATATGTCAATATCTCCAACGTAAATATATTGGAAATCGGAGCACTGGACACTCCCACATACACCAATGCCGAATGTTATATCAAGTATCTGGATTATGCTCCGAGGACTGTTTTGGCCAAGAAAGGCAGCGGCAATCCGCGTTATCAGGCCGGCGGTCTGGTTGATGTCGATTATGTGTGCTTATCACCGGAATATTCCGAGTTCATTAGTGAAAAATTTGATCTGGTCATTGCCAATCATGTGATTGAACACATTCCGGATACCATTCGCTGGTTCAATGAAATCCATCGGATTTTGTCACCGAATGGTAAAGTGTTCTTGTCCGTACCAGACAAGCGATATACATTTGATATCATCAGAAGAAATACAACCTTTATCGATTTGCTGAGAAATTATGACAATGCCGTCAAAAAGCCGGATTTTTACCATATCCTTGATCATTTTTATTATCATAAGTCGATTTCGGTCAAAGACGTCTGGAACAATCAACATCTTGAGAAAGTCCAACAGAATCGCTTTGATCCGGAAAGTGCAGTCGCTGTTGCCCAGAAGCATGCCAAAGAGGATTATGCCGACGTACACTGCCATGTGTATACATCTGATTCCTTTATGGAACTGATGAATATTCTTATCCGATTGAAACGGGTGGACTTTCAAATGACTGAAATTACAAATACAGAGAAAATGCAAAACGAATTTTATGTGGTGCTGGCTGCATTGTGATGAATATCTTGAACGGCAAGAGATTCCAACAGGAGAAAAGTCTCCATAATGTGCAACACCGCTTGTTTCGTCTTATAGCCGATTCGTTCAGGCTGGCGAAAGTGTGCGACGGGGTATTCTTGATACTGCTTGGCATGACGATTGGAGTGGGTGTGCTGTCATTATTTTCGACCATTCGGATCGGCGGTACCATCGATCGAGATCATACATCTCCGGGGGAGCTGGTGAAAGATATCTCGATTGAGCAGCGGGTTCCGGTAAAAGCGTTCTTACATGCAGACAGTATCTGTTACGAAGTGTTGTTTGCAACATATCAGCGGACTAATTCAGCCCAGTTGAAAATATCCCTTTCTCAGAATGGCTATCACCAGGTAATGACGCTTAATGCGGCAGTTTTGAAGGACAACCGAACGTTCCCTTTGTGTTTTCCCGCTGACGGATTGGTTACAGGAGAAGCGATACTGGAAATATACGGAATGGATGGTCTGCCGGGCAAGTCACCTACCGTTTGGATGACACCGGACATTCCATATGGAGCGGCCATTGTCAATGGGAAAAAACTAAGAAGTGGATTGGTGTTCAGCACTTACGTCAAAAGCGATACGCTTTTTTTTCCCATTTATTCTATCGGATTATCTTCCTTGGTTGCCATGCTGATTATTCTTTTTCTCATAAAAAAGCAGCATGATCGGGAATTGTGGTCTAAGTGGCGGATACGATTTATAGACAGCCGAATGGGGAAGGCATTGGTTGAACTGGTTGATTATCGAAACAGCATGATTCTATATGCGGTGATCGGATTGACCTTGG
>CAYQKZ010000619.1:0-1720 GCA_964418135.1 uncultured Desulfobacterales bacterium | reverse complement strand
TATACATTTTGATGACAGCCAAAAAATCGTTACCTATGCTTTACGCCAACATCCTGCACCATCACGAATCAGCCGTGTTTGGGAAACTACTGAAAAATTCTGTCGTAGCACCGTAATATGGTGTGAACAAAATGAAATTCCATATTTTCCAATAAGTATCGATCCTGGACGGTTTCTAATTCTGTTACCCGCCGCCAGGTCGTGGGAATTCCTCCAAGCGATGTATCAGGATTATTGCAAGATGGCCGGTCGAATTCGGCATTTGCTCCCATTACACATATCCGTTGCTGCTTTCTATAAAAAATTCCCTCTATATGTGGGAATCGATGCCATGCGGCGGTTTACCAGTATTCAACAGTCAGATTACAAACCCGTTTTGTGGACATTCATTGAGCGTATAGATTTGGGCAACGCTTGAAGAATCAGTTGGAAAGATCATCATAACCGTTGCATTGATTGGGATATGCCCAAGTTGTTGCCCGATGGCAAAAATGATGATTATTATTCCTGGTTCTGGATCGAGAATGAAAAAAAACCGTTTCATGTCAGTGAGCTTATATCAGGACAAAGAGTCTATATCCGGCCTTCGACTTTTAACTATGAGGTTCTGGATTCAACCACACGGCGTTATGACATAAGGGTAGGAGAAACCGGTTTCAGACCTCATCTCTTCTGTGGGAACAACGGCCCGCGACCATATCCACTAGAATTTCTGGCAGATTGGGATCGCATTATCAATAAGACATTGCTGCGGAGCGAACCTCATCAAGTCAGCCGTTTAATCAATCTATTAGGAAGTCTCCATGAAAACTGGAAGGGATGCGAAGAAAAAGTATTCAGAGATCAAATCAGAGATTATCTCTCTCTTTGCCTGAACAATACTTCAACCAGCCTGATAGACATGGCAACTTCAGGAGCATTATTCGATATTTTCGAATGGCATCATTTTATCAGCAAAAAGTAATAAACGGAGGCAAATGCGATGACAGATACAAAGACATATTATGCACTGGCTATTGACCCACTCCACATTGGCACCGGAGGATATCGGCTGGGACGCGTTGATAATACAATTGTTCGGGACCCAGGCACTGGAATCCCCAAGGTACCGGGGTCTTCCATTTCCGGAGTTTGTCGGAATTACACAATGTATAAACTGGAAGGGGTTGATAAAACACAATCATATAACTGTGCAAAAAATGAAAACAAAAAAAAGCAAAATAACTGCGGCCAATGTATCATCTGTAAAACCTTTGGATTTGCTTCCGGAGAGGACAAAAACAATCAGATGGGACTGATCAAATTTTTTGACGCTTTGATCATTGCATTCCCAGTGGCGACCATGATGGGGCCGGTTTGGGTGACCACATCTGATATTCTCAAAGAATATGGCGTTAGTGATGCCCCTGAACCTGATTCAGACAAGTTTATGATTTCTTTTGATAATACTATCAATAAAATTAATCTCGGATGGTTGTATCTGGATACTGAAACAAACAAACGGGTTCGTTTGCCGGAAATTGCTGGTAACGCTGCGCAGATCAAAGCAATCAATGACCGATTGGTCATTGCGCCCAAATGGTTGTTTCCCGAAATCGTCAACTCCAATCTGGAAATCCGAACTTCTGTTTCTATAGATTTTAAAACCGGTGCGGCCAAACCGGGGGCGCTGTTCACGTATGAAGCCGTTCCTCGTACAACGCTGCTGGCGTTTGATATC
>CAYQKZ010000618.1:0-1720 GCA_964418135.1 uncultured Desulfobacterales bacterium | reverse complement strand
AAGATGAAACTGAAAGGCGAGCAGAAACTCGGAGTCAAGGTCGTGATGCGCGCCATTGAAGAGCCACTACGCCAAATCGCCAACAACGCTGGATATGAAGGATCTGTCGTCATCGACAAAGTCAAGTCCGGTGAAGGCGCATTCGGTTTCAACGCGGATACCAACGTATATGAAGATCTGATTGCAGCCGGCGTTATCGATCCGACCAAGGTTGCACGTTTTGCCCTTCAGAATGCCGGCAGCGTAGCTTCCCTGATGCTGACCACCGAGGCCATGATTGCCGATAAACCTGAAGAAAAATCCGATCCGATGCATGGCGCCGGTGGTGCTGGCGGCATGGGCGGCATGGGTGGTATGGGCGGCATGGGTGGCATGATGTAATCTGAATACCTGTGTTTTCTCATTTGTTTGCCTCCATGATACATTCATGGAGGCATTTTTTTTCTATTTTTTATTGACAGAGATATTTAATAAATATAGACGATAAGGTTATATCTTCGATAAAAGGTTTTTTATGGGAACAGCCGAAGAGCCAATGGACTGTCGCCTGTTAAAAATACCTTCTCACATGAAAACATCTACAGCCTTTCTTATACGAGTGTTTCGTGTGTTTCGTGGTTATCAATCCATTTTTTGCTGTAAAGTTATCGAATTTACACAAAATAATTGTATATCGAACAAGGAAAGCCTCAATCAGAATTTCCTATTCGATTTTTCATACTTAACTCATTTTAATATTTGATATTGCGGATTAACACCGAATGGATATTCCTTTAGAAGGCATCGTCATCATTTCCGGCAATTATGGCAGTGGAAAAACGGAAGTCGCCATCAACCTTGCGGTTTATCGCAAGCGTCAGGGGATTGATGTTCGTGTGGCGGATCTGGATATTGTCAATCCCTATTTCCGAACACGGGAAGCCAGAAAACAACTGGCTGAACTCGACATTGAAGTGGTTCTGCCTCCTGAACAGTACATGCAGGCGGATCTGCCCATTATCAGCCGTTCCGTCAGCGGATTGATCCGCCATCCGTCAGCCTTGACGATTCTGGATGTCGGCGGCAACAATGTCGGGGCTTTGGTACTGGCATCTCTTGCAGATGCTTTTCAGGACAGTTCCTACCAGATGTTTCAGGTGGTCAATCCATTTCGGCCCCTCACACAGACCCTTGACGGGGTGCTGAAAATGAAACAGGAAATCGAAAAATCATCCAAAATGACCATCAGCGGCTGGATAGGCAATGCCAATCTGATCGATGAAAGCTCAACGGAAACCATTCTTTCCGGATATGCATTCATGCAGCAGATTTCCGATTCCACCGGGTTGCCGCTGGCATTTATTACGGCACCTGACTTTTTACTCTCCGAATTGGCGGCTGACCGTTTTTCTTGTCCCATTCTCCCCATCAAACGGCAATTGGTACCCCCATGGAAACGAGCTGCCGTTTTGAAGGTATGACGATTGAACCCCCAAGTTGTCTTGAATCAATTTTAAAGAGGAATCATTGGCTTATGGCCTACCAACATCATATTGACGTGGATCGGTGTAAGGGATGCGGTTTATGCGTGGCCGTATGCCCCAAAAAAGTACTCGAAATAGCCCGGGAAGTGAATACCAAAGGCTACTTCCCAGCATATCAGGCCAGGCCTGAAGACTGTGTTTATTGTTCAACCTGCTGCATCATGTGTCCGGATGTGGCCATGTCCATTACGGAAACA
>CAYQKZ010000617.1:979-1723 GCA_964418135.1 uncultured Desulfobacterales bacterium | reverse complement strand
GCTCTGGCAGGTGTTGCCGCCGGTGTCTTGCTAGGGGCGGCCGGTGCCGGATCGGTCGGCAGTGCGGCAGCACTCGGATCAATTGCGGCCTCTCAATCCCTGATGCTGGCCCACAGCCGGGAAGATGAAACACAGGCCGACCAGCGCGGTGTGGATTTTCTCACACAGGCCGGATACAGTCCCAAGGGGCTTTTAACGTCTCTTACCAAAATCCGCAGCAAGCAGTGGTTCGGCAAGGATCAAGTTCCCACCTATCTCATGACCCATCCGGCCGTCGAAGACCGGATGACCTATCTGTCCGCCTGGATCGATTCGAATTCTGCAAAAATCAGTCGGCTTCCCCGACATTCGAATCTTGCCTTCGACTGGACTCACTCCCGGCTGGCGGCCATGTTCGGGCCTGAAAAAGAAGCCCTGAAGGATTTCAAATCATGGGTCACCCGAGAGCCCGGCAATGTCATGGCCCTTTATGGCTCTGGACTGATCCTGGCGCGTACCGGAAACCGAAACGCAGCCGTCGATCGGTTCCGCGAGGCACTCACCCGGCGGGCATTCGATCCGGTTCTTTTAACAGAGCTGGGGAAAACGTATTTTCTCGACGGCCGCTATACCGAAGCACTCGGCATTCTTCAAGGTGCTTTAGACATTTCTCCCGATGAAACAGAGAGTCTTTTCTACACCGGCCGCTGCTACATGGAACTGGGTAAATTTCAGGAAGCATCCCGCACGCTGGAATCCCTGCTG
>CAYQKZ010000617.1:0-969 GCA_964418135.1 uncultured Desulfobacterales bacterium | reverse complement strand
TGGGCAGAACATCGGATGCCTGTTACTACCTGGGCAAGTATTACTATATTCGCGGAGACTATAGAAACGCTGCGTTACAGCTTGAAAAAGCATTGGAAACAACCCCAGACCCTCAGAAAAAGGCTGAAATCGAGATGTTGCTGGAAGATGCCAAAAAACGCCATACGGTCAAAATACGCGAATCCGAAACGAGAAGGCGTTAGGCGGAGAACATGAAGCCTTTTGTATACCTGATTCAATCCGAATCCGACATGCCATATCCGGACATTCCGGATAAACGAAATGATATTATTTTATTGACATGGAAAACACCTTCCAATCGAAAAGACGCTGTTTTCTATCCCGGCAGCACATGGAATGAAGGCAGAAACCGCCTGCTGAAAGAAGCCCTGGCCCGAAACGCCGGTTATCTCTATTATATTTTTCTCGACGGAGACTGCATCGTCAAGGAAGACGCGGAACTGGCCCGGGCCCTGAACGCGCCGCTTTGCGGCAACCCGTTTCGAACTTTTGAAAGATATCTTCTGGAATGGGAGCCGGCTGTTGGGTATACCCGCTATTCCTGGCAGTATGAAGAGCCCGGCGCGGAGGTGAACCTGGGGTATAATTTCGATGCACTGTTCAATGCATTTCACCGGGAAGCCGTTTCTTTTCTGCTGCCGTACTATACAGGATTCGACAGCGAGTCCTGGCTGTATTCCCAGCATATTTTAAATCATCTGGCAGCGGTTTTATACAATTCCCACAGAATCCAGTTCAATGTCGTCACCACCCGCAATATCAATCGGAAGTCCTATGCACACCGGAAAAAATACTGGACCCTTCCCACAACTTTTCTGATGAATGCCATGACATCAGATCTGAAAGACCGGTTGAGGGTACTGGATGCCAACGCCATCCATCCCCTGCCGGGCAGGCCCGAAAAAAAAACAGGTTCGTATCTGCTTTCGGATTCTTTTGTGCAGACCC
>CAYQKZ010000616.1:0-1728 GCA_964418135.1 uncultured Desulfobacterales bacterium | reverse complement strand
AGAATGGCCTTGTTCATGTGCATCTTGTTCTCGGACTGATCCCAGATCACCGGCGAAGGCCCGTCCATCAATTCCTCGCTGATTTCCTCTCCGCGATGCGCCGGCAGGCAGTGCATGACAATGGCATCGGTTCGTGCATAGCGGACGAGTTCCCGGTTGACCTGATAGGCTTTGAACACTTTTTTGCGGGCAATGTGTTCGCTTTCCTGCCCCATGCTGGCCCAGACATCGGTATAGATCACATCGGCATCGGTTACGGCCGCAACCGGATCGGACAGCACGCGGATGCTGCCGGCACCCATATCTACGGCCCGCTTCACTATCGCGGCATTCGGATAATATCCTTCGGGACAGGCCAGCACGAGATTCAACCCCAGGATGGCCGCCGCATTGATCCAGGAATGGGATACGTTGTTGCCATCTCCGACCCAGACGATCTTGAGCCCCTCATACCCGCCCTTGCATTCGATAACGGTCATTACATCGCTCAACACCTGGGTCGGATGATAGAGATCCGTCAGCGCATTGATGACCGGAATTGTTGCATAAGCGCCAAAGCCTTCCAGAATATCCTGGGAAAATGTTCGGATCACCAGTCCGTCCAGATAACGGGAAAGGACTTTGGCCGTATCCATGACCGGTTCATCCCTGGAAATCTGGGTATCTTTGGAGCTTATGAAAATCGGTGTTCCGCCCAGTTGAATCATGGCAGTCTCGAACGACACCCGTGTTCGCGTGGAGGGTTTATCGAATATCAGCCCGAGCGACTTGCCGGAAAGTGGCGTTTCCCGGATGCCGTTTTTTCGCTGGTGTTTCAATTCAATGGCTCTTTGAAACAGGGTATCACAATCTGATTTCGTCAGATCCAGAAGTGTCAGTAAGTCTTTTTTCAAATTTCCACCTATTGTCTTTACAAAATTTCATCCATGTATTGGATAAGCCGGTCGATTTCGGCTTTTTGGACAATCAGCGGCGGCACGAACCGCAGGGTATTGCCCTGAACACAATTGATCACAAATCCTTTTTCCAGACAGGCTTCAACCAGCGGCAGACCGTCCCGGTTCAGTTCCATTCCCAGCAGCAGTCCCAGACCGCGGACATCCACAACACAATCGTGTCGGCTTTTCAGCTCCCGCAAGCGCTCCTTGAAATACAGCCCCACTTCAGCGCAATGGCCGATGATGTTTTCTCGTTCAATGGTTTTCAGCACACACAGGGATGCAGCTGCCACCAGCGGGGTCCCGCCGAATGTCGATGCATGGGCTCCGGGAACGAATGCGGCGGCCACGGATTCTCTGGCCAGCATGGCCCCGATGGGAAGTCCGTTGGCAAGGGCCTTGGCAAGAGTCATGATATCGGGCTGAATCCCGAAATGCTCATAAGCGAAAAGTTTTCCGGTCCGGCCGATGCCGGTTTGAATTTCATCGAAAATCAGCAGGGTTCCGGTATCATCACAAATCCGTCGAATCTGTTCAAGAAACTGCGGATCGGCACTGCGGATGCCGCCTTCTCCCTGAACCGGTTCCAGCAGAATCGCACAGGTGTCGGTTCCCATCTTCTCTCGAACCGCTTCGATATCGTTGAACGGCACGAAATCAAACCCTTCCAGCACGGGTGAAAACCCCTGCTTGATCTTATCCTGGCCGGTTGCGGAAAGGGTTCCCATGGTTCGGCCGTGAAAAGACTGGAGCATGGAAATGATCCGGTACCGATCCGGCTCTCCCCTGT
>CAYQKZ010000615.1:0-1740 GCA_964418135.1 uncultured Desulfobacterales bacterium | reverse complement strand
CCTTGGCCAGATCGATGGTGACATCGGCTGTCCGCGTGTGGGTTTCATGGCCTTCGATGATAGCGGCAGCCCGGGGCAGGCCGATGATGTCGGCCGATACGTTCTGTTTATCGGAAAATATCAGATAACCCCGGGGGTCATCCTGAGACGTCTGCCGGTAAATTTCGTTGATCATTTCTCTTCGGATGGCGCCGCCGAAAAGCTCTTCCTGAAGATTGACCACCAGAATGATCAAGGAACCCGTGGCTGTCGGTATCCGGACGGATTCAGCGATAAATCCGATTTGCTCCATTTCAGGAATGACCAGCCTGAGGGCGTTGGCAGCGCCGGTTGATGTCAGGATGATATTGTTCATGATGCTGCGGGTTTTCCGAAGATCTGTCGCCCCGGCCTTGGGCAGCCGGTCGAGAACGGCCTGGGTGCCGGTGGCGGCATGGACGGTGGCCATGGAAGCGGATAAAATTTTTTTGGGACCGAATGCCTGAATCAGCGGTTTCATCATGTGGGCCAAACATGTGGTGGTGCAGGAGGCATTCGAGATGAGCTTGTGTCGCCGCGGGTCGTAGGCATTGTCGTTGATTCCCATGACCGTGGTAACGGCGTCATCGGGCATGGGCCGACCCCTGTCCTTGATTTTGAAGGGGGCCGAGGCAATCACTTTTTCAGCGCCAGCTTCAAGATGCCCCCGGAGCGATCCGCCGGGTTGATCCGGACTCTGTGTCGGATCCAGAAACTGGCCAGTGGTATCCACCACAACCTTGACGCTGTGATCGGCCCAGCGAAGATCCCGAGGGTTTCGGTAGGATCTCAGAAATGTGACTTTCACACCGTTGATGATCATCGAACCGTCTGTTTCGTTTAGATCCCGAACCACAGCAGTGGATTGATAACCATGCAAAAACATCTGCAGGCTGCCGTATGTGGAATCCCTTTCGATATAGTGGGCGATATCACTCAGGGATGTACCGGCCGGCCGGCCGATATTCACCACAAGTTCATCGAAGTATCCGCGTCCCACATGATGCCAGACAGTCAGCTTGCCGATTCTGCCGAAGCCGTTGATGCCGAGCTTTCCAGCATTTTTTGCGTTCTTTTCCATTGTCATTCCTCCTCCAGAAAAAAAAAGTCCCCTCCCCTTCTGGCTTCCAAATCCTGTCTATCCTGTTCATCCATGTTGAGTTTATTGTATCAACAATACCTACGATGCTTCCCTGATGCGGATCCGCCCCTGATACACCGAACCTTCCAGTCCGTCGATGCTGATGGTGTCTCCGGACAACTGCATCCGGCCGCTGAATTCGCATCGCTTTTCTTTTTCGTGACAGATCAGGGTTCCACACCCGACCACACACGTTTTTCCGAGTCGGTGGGCCACAACGGCCGCATGGGAGGTAAGCCCGCCCCGGGCGGTCAGCAGGCCGTCGGCGGCAAAGATTTCACGGATATCATCCGGCACCGTATCCCCGCGTACCAGAATGAGAGCGGTTTCAGGCTCCTGCTTCCGCCACATTTCGATTTCTTCGAGGGTAAAGACCAGCCTGCCGGCCATGGCGCCCCCGCTGACACCGATGCCGTGCCCCAGAAACCGGTTGTTGGTTATGTCTTCCGGATCGAAAGCCAGCGCTTTTTTCCGCTCCCGCATGGACATGTCGCGGGTCTGAAGAATAAAAAGGTCTTTTCCGGCAGGGCTTTCAAAGGTGAATTCCATTTCCTGCGGTGTCCATCCTTTTTTTTCGATCA
>CAYQKZ010000614.1:0-1742 GCA_964418135.1 uncultured Desulfobacterales bacterium | reverse complement strand
TCCATACTCAGGAAGAGAAGTTTTCAAAAGCCTTTCATTCATCGCCTTATTCCCTAACGATCACCCGACTGTCCGATGGTCATTTTATCGAAATCAATGACGGCTTTTTGAAAATATCAGGTTATGGGTACGATGAGGTGATCGGAAAATCATCGGTTGATCTGAATCTCTGGGAAAATGATGCAGACCGTAGATCTGTTGTCGATGAATTATCCCGGAAGCAAAAAGTACGGGAAGCGGAATATCGGTTTCGCAAAAAGACAGGCGAAACAATCATCGGGCTGTATTCTGCCGAAATTATCGTGATCGATGACAATCCATGGATTTTATCGGTCACCATCGATATTTCTTTACGCAAAGAAGCCGAACGGGAACGCGAAAAACTGATTGGAGAACTTAAATACGCCCTTTCTGAGGTCAAACAGTTGAGCGGTCTGCTGCCAATATGCAGCTACTGCAAAAAAATTCGAGATGATCAAGGATACTGGAACCAAATCGAAGCTTATATCTCCGATCACTCCAGGGCGGAGTTCAGCCATAGTATCTGTACGGAGTGTGCAGAAAAACACTTTCCAGGCATGAATCTACACGATGCGTGAAATATTTTTATCCGTTAACACGCGGCTGATGACTTCTGCAAGCCCTTTCAACTGGTAGGGTTTCCCCAGAAATGCATTGGGGAGTTCAGAATGTTCCTCTGCCATTACCTGAGCCTCGTCGAAACCGCTGGAAAGGATGACCGGAATTTCCGGCGATATGTTACGAAGGGCCGCCAGCGTATCCCATCCATTCATGCGAGGCATGGTCAAATCGGAGAGAACACAGCATATCTCATCCTGATGTCGCTGAAACACCTCAACCGCCTCGACACCGTCCCTTGCATCCAATACGGTAAATCCGATGCGCTCCAGCATCGTCTTGATCAACTGGCACACATCCGGTTCGTCTTCGACGACCAGCACCGCGCCCGTCCATTTGACTTCAGTATATAGACCCGCTTTTTTCACAGATAGAGGAAGTGCTTCGGCGGATACCGGCAAAAAAACCCGAAAGACGCTTCCCCGACCCGGGAGGCTCTCGACGGTAATCCCACCGTCATGAGCGCTTACAATCCCGATAACCACGGATAGCCCCAGTCCCCGGCCGGTAAACTTGGTGCTGTAAAATGGATCGAATATCTTTTCGATATCCTCATTTCTGATGCCGCATCCCGAATCCATGATTTCCAGACACGCATAAACGTTTTCTTTCGGCTGCCAGTCAATCGGAAATCGTCTTGCGGCCGGAATATTCTCGAGCGGAACCGTCTTGACCGACACGGTGATGGTTCCAGGCTTTTCATCGGTGGCTTCCCAGGCATTGGTGACCAGGTTGCTTACCATCAACTGAATCTGGTGATTGTTTGCCTGGATCACCGGCCCGGATGCCGGTAGATCAGACGTAAAGACGATGTCGTTTGGAATTGCCGCCTGGAGCAGGGGCAAGCTGAGGCGACAAGTCTCGGAGATATCGAGCAGTTCCCGTTTGCCGGGCGTCTGTCCGAGATAAGTCAGCATCAGACTGCTCATCTGCGCGGCTTTACCGGCTGCTTTCTGTGCATTGACCATGGATTTCGATATTTCCGAATCCCCAGGCAAGTCATTCATGACCATTTCAAGATTGCCCATCACAACATAGAGTTGATTGTTGAAATGGTGTGCGATGGCCCCGGCCATGCGTCCCAGACTTTCGGCTTTTTTAGA
>CAYQKZ010000613.1:0-1748 GCA_964418135.1 uncultured Desulfobacterales bacterium | reverse complement strand
AATCATGGCGTTATTTGCTCTGGGAAAAAGGACCCTGGTTGGACGCCCGCATATCCCGCTTCAGGATTTTTCCGGTGGGAGTTTTGGGAAGCGCATCCATGATCACGATCTTCTTGGGAACCTTGAAGGGTGCCAGCTCTTTTTTGCAGTGGTCGATGATTTCCTGTTCCATCACCTTTTCCCCGCGCCGAACCACGACAAAAGCCGTAACCGCTTCCACCCACGATGGGTGGTTGATACCCACGACCGCCACTTCCTCGATACGGCTGTCCTGATAAATCACTTCTTCCACCTCACGGGTCGAGACGTTTTCACCTCCGGTTTTGATCATATCCTTCTTGCGATCCACGACCGCGATATACCGGTCTGCATCCAGCACTCCGATATCGCCGGAATGAAACCATCCGCCGGTCATGACATCCTCGGTTTTCTGGGGCTCCTTGAAGTACATCATCAAGGCATGGGGCCCTTTGCCGCAGATTTCTCCGGGAACGTTGACATCGGTGATCGCCTGGTTGGCATCGTCTTCAAGACGGGTTTCCATATTCAGCCCCGCCATACCGGCAGACCCCAGTTTGGTCATGGCATCCTTGGCCTTCAACACCGTGTGATAGGGTGCCAGTTCAGTCTGCCCATAATAATTGTAGACTTTGCTGCCGGGCAGGCGTTTCAGGATTTCCTTCAAGACTTCGACCGGCATGATGGAGGCCCCATAATAACATTTTTTCAGACTCGACAAATCGTATCTGTCAAAATCCGGATGCCGCAGCATACCGATCCAGACCGTAGGCGGGGCGAAAAAAACAGTTGCCTTGTAGTCTGCGATGGTCTTCAGAATCTTGTCGATTTCCGGCGACATCAGGATATTGGTGGCACCGATCCAGAACATGGGATTCATGAACACGTCCCGCTGGGCACAGTGAAAAATCGGCAGAGCATTCACACTGATATCTTCCGCTTCGTAGCCACCGTCGATGATAGCGCCCATGTACTCGGCCATCAGGGCCTGGTTGCTGATGATAACCCCTTTCGGAAGTGATTCGGTGCCGCTGGTATATGTCATCTGGCAGGGATCTTCGATATGCAGGACGGTGTCCGGCTCGGTGGCGGGATATGCCTGGTACCAGGCATCGAAATCCTTGAATCGACTGCTGACCGGCGGTTTGCCCGCTCCCTGATTGGACCAGATCAGGGTTTTAACAGTTGGCATGTCGTCGAGGACATCTTTGACGAGATCGTAGAGCGCATCTTCCACGATAAACAACATGCTTTCGGAATGGTTGATGCAATAGGTGATGTCTTTTCCGCGCAGCAGGTAATTGATGGCCAGATAAACGGCCCCGGCCTTGCAGCATCCCAGCCATGTCAGCACATGATGGATTGTGTTGTGGGCCAGAATGGCGACCCGGTCGTATTTTTGAACCCCAAGCCCGATCAAGGCGTTGGCCACACGATTGGACTGATCTTCGAGTTCGGCGTAGGTCAGACTCTTATCGCCAAAAATCAGCGCTTTTTTGTCCGGATAGTGATAGGCGCTTCTCCGGATCATATCTGCGATGACCCATCGATTGACCTTGTTGTACCGGTTTTTCAAAAATTCGACGGTGTCTTTGTTGATGACGTTGTAATGGGCCGATTCTTCGCCGGTCAAAGGAACAATTCTGTCGGACATGTGTGTCTCCCATGCTTTAGACATTCAGAAAAATAATTTCGCGGCGTTATCGGTCGGGAATGGCCGAAAAAGGCCT
>CAYQKZ010000612.1:0-1749 GCA_964418135.1 uncultured Desulfobacterales bacterium | reverse complement strand
AACTACATGAAAAAAACCCTGGGTTATGGCAAGGTCACCCGGGTGGAGGACTCTTTGTACGCTGGTGCAAATGGTGCTCTGATGCTGTGTAAGGACATGCCGGATGAATACTGGGATGAACTTAAAACGCGTAAATAAACAGAGAGTTGAGGTCAACCAATTGTTTTGAACATTATCCGATTGACCTGTTTCTTGGTTACATCAGGGTGAGACGGAAGCTATCCGGGGTTTCCTGGGAAGGAGGATTAACATGGGAGAAGGCTTGCGATATACGATTACCCACATCGGAGATATTACGGTGGATAAATTGGCGACCTGCTGCAATGTCGTAGCCAGGTCTACCCGTGGGGTTGTGTTAACCTACGATATTCATGAACAAGGGCGGAAAAAAAATAAAATCATTCATCAAATTGGTGAAAGAATGGCAGAATTGAAAGCCATTTCGCCGGAGTCCGATATCTTTGATGACACGAAATTGAAGGGCCTTTTCGATCGGTTGAGCGAAATTGAAAAAATGATCAAAGTCCATCTCAATGAAAGAGAATTGCGGTTATACCCCGGCCGGGCAGATCAGAATTGCGAGGCTTGTTGAATAGACAGGCAATCGATTTTTTTAAGATGAGGAATTCATGACGACAACCGATGAAAACCAGACTACCGTTACGGAGCAACCTGCGATTGCGGAGCTTTCGGAAGCGATGCCTACCGGGGAGCGAAACCAGCCTTCGATTCCCGGTGGGGTCGTCACAGATATCCAACATGCCGAACTGCTTCAAAAAATTAGAAATTCCTTGTCCATGTTCCAGATGGATTTTCACACCAAGCGCCCGGTTGCTCAGGAAATCCTGCAAGAATCGCAGGCCAAATTCTCTGAAATTATGGGAATTATCAATCATCGCCTTCAACAGGCTGAAGCGGATCGCGCCAAACTCAAAACTGAAATTGTTGAATTGAGAAGCCGCATAAGTGCTGCCGATTCTGAAACAAATCAGCTCTTGAACCAGATCGCGGCGGTCCAGTCTGAAAAAACCGCGATTGAGGTTGGTCTCAAGAAAGCAGCCGATGAAGCGCAAATGCGGGAACAGGAAGTGACACTCATGAAAAGCGAATTGGTTAAAGCCAATGCGTTGGTCGAGGTCGCAGTTGCCGAAAAAAACAAGTTTGAAAAAAAATTGAACCAGTTCCAGGAACAGTGGGATAAGTATGTAGCGGGGAGTTGATATGATGCCGATATTTGTCCACCAGGATAACGAAGACTTGCGTTTGATCTGTTATGCCGCTGTCCGGAATCGCCAAGCATTGGCCGATCAGTATGAATCTATTCGGTTGGAACTCGAGGATAAAAAAGAAAAAAACGCCACTTTCAGAAGAAATCTGGCAGTAACGGAACGGCAGATCAAGGACATCCAAAAAGATATCTTTATGATGAATTCAGTCCAGTCTGATCTGGATGAAACATCCGTTGCAATGTTGCAGGAGATTGGAAACAAGGAAAATGAATTGGTGGTGTTCAAGTGTCAGGCGGAGAGCCTGACCGATAAAATCGATGGCACGGCAGCGGACATCCAGCAGACTCTTGTGGATGTGAACGTTTTGGAATCCGAGTACCGTTCGATTTCTTTGCAAGTTGAATCCCTCGAGAAAGAAAAGCAAGACATTTCCGGCGATATTGCAAAATGTCTGGAAAATACTTCACTGGAACGCAAAAAAGTCGAGGCTCAGTTAAATGACCTCAGCACTGCATTCCTG
>CAYQKZ010000611.1:0-1750 GCA_964418135.1 uncultured Desulfobacterales bacterium | reverse complement strand
TTTCTTTTAATCCGTTATACAGGAGCCAGGCTGAACGAAGTTCTGGAGTTGAATCCTTTTCAAGATATTGACTATCACCGTCAGGTGGTGTGTTTTGGAAAAACCGGGGCTGAGAAAGGTCATAAAAGACGTGAAGTCCAGATGTCTGAAGCCCTTTCCAATGAACTCAAGGCTACCTTTGAAGACCCTTTGTTGAAATCGTCTTCAAGCCTTTGGTTTCAGGTTGATCCAGGGCATGTCCGCCGTAAATTCTACGAGCGTGCTGCGGCCTGCGGATTTCTTCCGGCACATGGCGCTCCGGATGCCATTCGGAAATCCCGGGGCGTGGAGTTGATCCAGAACAACATGCCCTTGCAGGTTGTACAGCGGATGCTGGGGCATTCAACACCCAATCTGGCTGCATCCTATGTTGAATTTTCCGATGAGGACATTCAACAGGCAAGCCGATTTTTCATTGAAAAAGAGTCGCTTCGAAAAACCAGCGCACGCAACATCTTTTTCGGTAAAATCCGCTCGATTCAACCTGGCGATATTCAGTCAAAAATCGACATGATCACTATCTCCGGGGCATCCGTAACGTCCGTTATAACCAATGACAGCGTGGTGAGATTGGGATTGAAAATCGGATCGCTGATCAATGCTGAAGTCAAAGCCCCCTGGGTAATTTTGAAAAAAGGCAATGATGAACCGGACTGTACGGCTGAAAACCAGTTTCAAGGCGCTATCTCCAAAATCATGGAAGGCAATATCTCGACTGAATACACGGTTCTCCTTGAGGATGGAACGGAGATGTGTTCTGTCATTACCCGGGAAAGCGGCGAACGCCTCGGACTTCAGATAGGAGAGCCCATATGGGTCTTGTTCAACTGTTTTGCCGTGGTTCTGCATCGAGATTGACTTGAACTGGAGGATTTCAGATGGGTATCAGCAGGTCGCACGGACAGGTGGGATCAATATCCTTGCACCGAACAGTATTTCCCGCCTGGAGGAAAATCCGATTGTCGAACCGGCAGAGATGCGATGAGATAAAAGACCGTGTTTCGGGAGTTGCGCTGAGGGTTCGGCGGTGCAGGTCGGCGGCATTGAATATCTGCCAACTCGTCAGAAAACCGATCGCATCCGTAATTTGACGCATCCGCCGGTCTACATGGGCCAGATATGCGCCGGCGACCCGGCCGGAATCTTTCAGGCTGCCAAGCAGATACGGCAATAGCGACGGACGGGTGATTTCAAGCTGATATTCATTTTTGAATGTTTCGATCGTGAATCTTCGTGAGTGACCGTTGACCCGGAATTGATCGCTCAGACGCCCATGCCGCCATTTGTTTACCGGAGGCCGGGCATCTTTAGAATGCACCTGTATTTCCCGAGGATTCACCAATAAATCTCCGGCTGCGGAAAATTCGCAATTGTTTACGTAGTTTCCAGCACACAGAAGCGCAACTTCATTCAATCGGATCAAAAGCAGCCAGTATATCGAACTGGTCATTGTGCCTGCCGTTTCCAGCGCGGTCAACCAGCTTTCAATCTGCCCCTCATTGACATCATACGGGATAATCGTCTTGTCCATCTCTGCATTCAAACGCAAAAGAGGCTGAGCGGATGCAGCAGGTTGCTGGAAAATGACAGTGGTTTTTAGATTCTGCGGCATGCCCGAAAAATGAGATTCGGCAGAGACGGTTGGATTCATGGTGTATTCCTAATGAATTTTCTGAAAGTCTATAGATATACTATGAATCGTTACAATCTG
>CAYQKZ010000610.1:0-1752 GCA_964418135.1 uncultured Desulfobacterales bacterium | reverse complement strand
ATGCCGATGGACGTGAATTCTCTTTTGCGAATCGACCCCAGAATTCCAGAAAACACCATTCCCGTGGAAATCCCGATGCCGATATTGAGCCGAAATCCGGTTTCCTGATCCAGAACCTGATTGATTCGGTCAGCCTGATCCAGCATGTCGACAGCCGCTTGAACCGCATGGAGGGCATCATCGGGATGCAGCACCGGTGCGCCGAAAACCGCCATGATGCTGTCTCCGATGTGTTTATCGGTGGTGCCGTGGTGTTGGTGGACAATTTCGGCCATGGGCGTAAAATAGTGATCATTTAAAAATGCGGCGATGTCTCGGGCTTCGGCTTTCCCGGACATCTGCGTGAAATTGCGGATATCTGAAAACAAAATTGTGGCTTCGTGAAGGCGGGGTTTCAATGCCTCGGCGGAATCGGTGATTTCCCGGTAAATCGGATCGGATACAAATTGCCGCAGTCGCTTTCGAACCGTGATTTCATGGATTTTGGCACGCAGTTCACGGTTGTCGAAGGGCTTGGTCAGAAACCCGTCGATGCCTTCGTTTGTAGCCTGTATGGCCGTTTCCACGGTGGCATAACCGGTCAGAACGATACGGGTGATGTCTGGGTTCAGGGCGCTGATGGCGGACAGGGCTTCCAGGCCATCCATGCCCGGCATTTTCAGATCGGAAATTACGGTGCCGATTTCCGCAAGATGGTTTTGAACGAATTCAACCCCATCTTCTCCGGTATTGGCGGTGAAAACCGGGTAGGATTCCCGCTGAAGGGCCCGGGTAACCGACCGCCGCATGCCTTCCTCATCATCGATAAACAGCAGACCGTTCATAGTGAATCACCCCCTGGGATGATATTTTTCATGCATGCGTTGTAAATGATCCTTAGCCACATGGGTATAAATCTGGGTGGTGGAAATATCCACATGCCCCAGCATGATCTGGACAGACCGCAAGTCTGCACCGCCTTCTATCAGGTGACTGGCAAAGGAATGGCGCAGACTGTGGGGTGTAATGGGTTTTAAAATTCCCACCGTCCGTGCCTGCTGCTTGATAATTTTCCAGAATCCCTGGCGCGTCATGGGGCTGCCGGCTCTTGCGATAAACAGAAAGGGGCTGAGATGCGGCCGAAGGAGAATCGGCCGCGCCGTTGTGATATAAAAGTCGAGCTTCTGCCGACACGGCTGACCGAACGGCACCATGCGCTCTTTGGCGCCTTTGCCGAAAACGCGGACCCAGCAGCCGTCCAGATTGACGTCTTGAAGTTTTACGGTGATCAGCTCGGATACCCGAAGCCCGGCTGCATACATCAGCTCGATCATGGCGGCATTCCGGACGCCTGTGGGTTTGTTGCCGTCCGGAACGCTTAAAATCCGATCGATTTCTGTAACCGAGAGAACATCCGGCAGTTTCAATCCGCTTTTGGGCAGATCGATCCGAGTGGCCGGATTTTTCTCGAGTATCTTTTCCCAGACCAGATACCCGAAAAACCCCCTCAGGGCCACGAGGTGCCGGGCACGGGATCGGGCGGCCATACCGGATTCCCGTAATGCAATCAGGTGTTTTAGAAGGACTGCGGAATCCACATCAGAAAGGTTCTGAACGCCGCCGGCCTCCAGAAAATCGGCAAATCGGTTCAAATCTGCCCGGTAGGATTCCAGGGTATTGGCAGAAAGCCCCTTTTCAATCAGCAGATAAGTCAGGTACTGATCCATCAGGGGCCTTGGCAAAAGGCTGGCGGCGTTACTTGGCACGGACGAC
>CAYQKZ010000609.1:0-1753 GCA_964418135.1 uncultured Desulfobacterales bacterium | reverse complement strand
AGAGTGTTTGAACTTGCCAGGGATCTTAACATGACCAATAAAGTACTGCTTGAAAGAATGCGGGATCTAGACATTTCCGTAGTCAGCCATTTAAGCTCTCTGGAAGATGAAGACGTTGCCAAAATCAAGGAGAATGTCGTCGGCGGAAAAAACAAGAAAGCAGACGCCATACCGACAAAACCGACCATTATCCGACGCCGCCGGGAGCCGATTGTCAAAGAAGCCATTGCCGAAGAAAAACCGCCACTCCAGCCGACTCCCTTGGAAGAACCTGAAGAGTCTCTCGAAATCGCGGCAGCGCTTATTATGAGAGAAACTGAGCCGACGCTTTCTGCCGAAGAGAGACTCCAGGAAGAACGCGAACCGCCGCATGTGGCAGATGGGGTTCCCGCTTTAATTCAGGATGAGTTGGAACCTGAACAGCCCGTTTCCGTAAAGACTTTCGATGTAGGAGAGCCAGCGGTCATTGTGGCTTATCCGGTCGAAGAACCGGAGGCGACCGAAGGGGCTGGTGAATTTATGGAAACAGCGGCAGAAGAGGAAACTGAGATTTCCGACATTTCGGAGGCCGTTCCAGAGGCTGCTGCCGATTTGAGTGAGCCGGTTGTTCGTCCACCGGACTCGCATGAAATACCACCGGCCGAACCCGCAGGCCAGACGCCGGAAACCCGAATTGATAAGGCCGGGAAAAAGAAGAAAAAACTCAAAAAAGACATGCCGGCCAAAATCATCAAGCTGCCAACCCCGGTTCTTGAAGTTCCCCTTCCAGTATCGGCTGGAAAAGCAGAGTCTATCCGTTCCCCCGAGAGCCTGCCTGTCGATAAAAGCTCTAAATTTAAAACTGAGAAATTCCCGCAGGCAGTTCCCGAAGCGGTTCCGGCTGCTGAAAAGCCCAAAGAGGTGATTTCCAAAGATAAAAAGAAAAAGAAGGTCGGCAAGGAAATCGAGGAAGAGGTTGTCGATAAAAAACTGGTCAAAAAGAAGGTTCCCTTTCGTAAAAAAGAAATCGTTGAAGGCGCCGATCTTTATTCAGATTCGCTGCGGAATCGCAAGGCCGGCCGCAAAGCCGGCAAAGGCCGCCAGTTGCCGGTGCTGCAGAAACCTCAGTTGACCACTCCCAAGGCCATCAAACGACGCATCAAAGTGGATGACACCATCGCACTTTCAGAGCTTGCCAAACGCATGGGCGTCAAAGCCAGCGAAATTATCGTGAAACTGATGGGTATGGGGGTGATGGCAACCCTCAATCAGGTCATCGATTATGATACGGCGGTGCTGGTCGCAACGGAATTCAATTTCGAGATTGAAAGAGCTGCTTTTGAAGAAGACACTTTTTTAAAGATCGAGAAGGAAGATCCGGAAAAGCGGATCGAGCGGCCACCTGTAGTGACCATCATGGGGCATGTCGATCATGGAAAAACATCCCTTCTGGATGTGATCCGAAAGACCCGCGTCACCGAAGGAGAAGCCGGCGGTATCACCCAGCATATCGGCGCATATCATGTTACAACGGATCGGGGGCAGATCGTCTTTCTGGATACGCCTGGGCATGAAGCGTTTACAGCCATGCGGTCCCGCGGAGCCAGTATCACGGATCTGGTTGTTCTGGTAGTGGCCGCAGACGATGGTGTCATGCCCCAGACCCTTGAGGCGATCAACCACTCCAAAGTAGCCAATGTGCCGATCATTGTTGCCATCAATAAGATCGATAAACCCGGCGCTGATCCCGAGCGAGTTCAAAGAGAGCTGGCAG
>CAYQKZ010000608.1:874-1755 GCA_964418135.1 uncultured Desulfobacterales bacterium | reverse complement strand
GCTTAGCGCAAATTGGCAGTAGCAATGGACGGTGAACGGCATCAGGTGCAGCGTTCATGATGTTCAATTTTTACATACAGCTTTCACGATAAAGATTCATGGGTGCGTTATCGGTCTGGGATATCCGGGAAAAGTAATCTTCCCACCCTGCCGCCTTCCCAGAATCATTATGTTCAAAGCAATGGAAAAACCGGGGTTAGCATGCTCGAAACCATTTCGTTGAGGCGGAAATCTGGTACACGCAAGGATTATGATCATGCTGTCACGGCCTGCTGTCAGGAATGTACCGTTGGGTGTGGGTTGATCGCCTATGTTAAAGATGAGCGAATTATCGACATTCAGGGAAATGAACACCATCCTGTCAGCCAGGGGCGTCTGTGCGCCAAAGGCATTTCCTTTGTGTACGGATTGATCGCGCCCGAACGGATCACACTGCCCGGCACACGCGTCCGATTGAACGGGCCCTTTGAAGCTTTTGACAACTGGGAAAAAGGCATCGATTTGCTGGCAGAACGCCTGCGCCGTGTCAAAGAGCAGCACGGAGCCGAATCTTTGCTTATCGCATGCGATCCCGAGGCCGGCCTCGACTTCTACCTTGGCGCCCAGCGTTTTGGCCGCCTCTGGGGAACCCCCCATATTTACCATCCCTTGCAGGAGATCGCGGACGACGCATTGCCGGCCGAAGCGCGGCACCCGACCCCGGAAAGTATCCAATGGTCCCATAGCCGCAGCCTGGTGTTGATTGAAGCCGATATGGCAGTCACCCATCCGGTGGCCTTTCAACGGGTGCTGGAGGCCCAGAGAAACGGTACGAAGATCATCGCCGCCGATTCGCGATTTACCGCCACGCTGTCCAAAGCAGACATTGCGGTGATGATCGA
>CAYQKZ010000608.1:0-861 GCA_964418135.1 uncultured Desulfobacterales bacterium | reverse complement strand
CCAGGATTTTCAGCAGTGGACAGACACCTATGCGGCTTTGCCGACGGAAAGCCTCGAGGCGGCTGTCGGCCTGCACGCCAAAGATATCCGTGGCATGGCCCATGCGCTGGGGCGCCATCAACCGGCTGTCATCATCACAGGCAAACGACTGGCTTTCACCCGGCACTACGGCATCTGGCTGACCCTGGCAAAAGCGATGGGATGGCATGCCGTGGCCGGCGGCGGATGGTATCCCCTGGAATCGGGAATCCCCAAACTCGATCCAACGGTTGGGCTGGAAGGTGTGCAGCCGATGGTTTTGCGCTCCGACAGCATGACGTTTCCCTACCAGTCGAACAGTCTGTGTAAAGATGTCATGGATACGATGGAGATCAAAGCCCTTATTGGTACGGGCAATTGTCTCGACGATTTCCTGGCCCCCCTGCGCAAACGGGTCAACCATCTGGACCTGACAGTTTACTTCGGCAGCTTTCCCAACCGGACGCGCCAGGCCGCGCACATGGTTTTCCCGGCCACTGCATGGGCGGAAAGAGATGGTGTCAGTTTCTCCGATGACGGCGGCGTGCAGTGGAGCCCCAGAATTATCAAGCCCAGTGATGCATGCCGCACCGGGCTGGGTTTCTGGATGCGGCTGGCTCAGCGCTTCGGATGGGAAGACTACTTCCCCTGGAAAAAGGCCAATGGCCTGGCAGACCAGAAGGTCTTCTACCAGTGGCTCTTTAAAAGCAACCCACAAACCGGCGGGCTGCAGATGGATCAAATCATACAAGAAAATGCGCCGGTCTCCTGGATCGGGGGGGACACCGACACTTCCCGGCCAGACGGGCCGTTGCTTCCGGCTCCGGATGCCGTAACCGTCTG
>CAYQKZ010000607.1:0-1759 GCA_964418135.1 uncultured Desulfobacterales bacterium | reverse complement strand
GACCCCCAGGCTTTCATACCACTTTCGAAATTGAATGACGGCTTCATCAACAATGCGTTCACCTTTGACAGCCTCCCGGTTTCTGTCTTCGATATTCTCGTCGATGACATTTTTCAAATCGTCGATATCATAGACATAGGCATTGCCAATGCGGTTGATCTCCGGATCAATGTCTCTGGGAACAGCGATGTCGATAAAAAAGACCGGCCGGTTTTTGCGGGCGCGCATGACCGATTTGACCTGATCGCGGTTCAAAATGTATCCAGGAGCGCCGGTTGAACTGATAACGATATCCACTTCTTTCAGGCAATCGGGAATTTCTTCCAACCGGACGGCCCTGCCCTTGAAACGATTGGCCAGCTCCATGCCGCGTTCAAACGTCCGGTTCGCCACCAACACATCGCCGGATCGGTTGCGGATCAGGTGTTCGACCGCCAGTTCCGCCATTTCTCCGGCACCGATCAGGAGTACTTTTTTTTCTTCGAGCGAGCCGAATATCTTTCGGCCCAGTTCAATGGCCGCATAACTGATAGATACGGCATGATCGCCGATTCCGGTTTCGGTGCGGACCCTTTTGGCGACGAAAAACGTTTTATGAAGCAGACGGTTTAAAATGACGCCGGAAGTTTTCTTCTGGGTTGCCGTCAGATAAGCATCCTTCATCTGCCCAAGGATCTGGGGCTCTCCGACCACCATGGAATCCAGGCTGGAAGCCACTCGAAAGACATGTCGGACGGCGTCTTCTCCGGTATGAATGTAGAGGGCGGCTTCAAATTCGGAAACGGGGATACCTTTGATTTCGGAGATGTATTCTTTGGCCGCCTGAATCGCGAGCTGCGGGTCGGAAGTCGTCATCAGGATTTCAACCCGGTTGCACGTAGAAACCAGAACCATTTCCGCAAGATGGGGGGATTTTCTGAAATCATCCAGAGCGGTTTCTACCTGATCTCCTGAAAAAGCAAGGCATTCCCTGAGTGCAATCGGAGCGGTTCTGTGATTCAATCCAAGAAGTACGATATCGATCATAATGAACTCATAACAAGCCACCCAAAGATCTACCAGCGGGTAAATGCGCCATGATGACCTTTTAAAAACAGATTGACACCTAAAAAAGTGAAAATGACCACACAAAAACCAATGATGGCAAGAATCGCTGCTTTTCTGCCGCGCCACCCGACAGTCAGGCGTTCATGAATCAAAGCTGCATAAATCAACCATGTGATCGCCGACCAGATTTCCTTGGGATCCCAGCTTAGAAATTTTCCCCACACCAGTTTGGCATAGACAAAGCCTGTGGTCAGACCGATGGTCATCAGGGTGAACCCTGCGACAATACAGGCATGGCCGGATGCATCCAGAAGCTCCAGAGAAGGCAGCCGCCGGTAAAAAAAACTGCGTTTTTTGGTTTTGATGGTTTTTTCCTGAAACAGGTAAAGAATGCCAATACCACATGCCAGTGCAAAAGCGGCTTCTCCGGCAAAAATTGCCAGGATGTGAAATACCAGCCAGATGCTGCGAAAACTGGTCTGTGTTTCAATGGATGCGCGCGGCAACAGAGCCGATGCAACCATGGTCAGACTGGTCAGCGGAACGGCAAAAGCCCCGAGTATTTTTAAATTGAAACGATTGAGAGACACAATATATGATCCGGACAGAGCCCAGGCAACCATAGACAGGGCTTCGTGAAGGTTCCGGACCGGTATATGGCCGGCCATAAAAAAATTGTATCCAATAATTGCCGTGTGACCAAGAAAGGCGG
>CAYQKZ010000606.1:0-1761 GCA_964418135.1 uncultured Desulfobacterales bacterium | reverse complement strand
CTGTTGATGGTTCCCATCAAGAGATTGACTTTTTCCCGCATGATCAACTCTTTGGCGGCGCTCAGTCCCAGATCGACCTTGAATTTGCTGTCCCGGGTCGTAAATTCGATTTTTCTGCCCAGTACGCCGCCTTTGGCATTGATTTTGTCTACAGCCAGTTGAAATGCATCCCGGACATCGTTGGTATAGGTGCTGGGGGGGCCGGTATAACAATCGACGATACCGATCTTGATGGGATCTGCCGCAACAAGGGGTGCTGCCGTTAACGCAATGCACAGTATGCCATAGATAAACATTCTGAACGTTCTTTTCATGGAAACCCTCCTTAAAAAATAAATCCATGTGGATGATGAATGAAATTTATCGAATAAAATACAGGCAAAAATCTGTTCGTCAATAGAAAAAAGAAGGAAATCACGGATACCAGCCCCAATCGCCGCTATTTCCCGAAAAACCAAATAGTGTTTGCCAAAGCCATCCTCTTCTTGTAATTTATTCGGTTAAAACAAAGGCCATGTAAATACCCTATGGAGGAAACTCATGAAAGAAATCACCATCCAGGAAGCTTTTTCATTTGACGATGTTCTGCTTGTGCCCAATTATTCGGATGTCCTTCCCAAAGATGTCGTAACCACCACATGGCTGACGCGGAATCTGGCGCTGAACATCCCCATCGTCAGTGCAGCCATGGATACGGTTACGGAATCGCGGACCGCCATCAGCATGGCCCGAGAAGGCGGGCTCGGATTCATCCATCGCAATATGAGTATCGAAAGTCAGGTGCTTGAAGTAGGAAAGGTCAAAAAGTCGGAAAGCGGGATGATCATCGATCCGGTTACCATCCGGCCGGATCAGAGCGTTCAGGATGTTCTCGATCTCATGGAAGAATACCATATTTCCGGAGTGCCGGTTACGGAAGGTGATCGGCTGGTCGGTATCGTAACCAACCGGGATCTTCGCTTCGAGACGGATTCGACCCGCTGTGTGTCCGAAGTCATGACGCACAAGAAACTGGTGACGGTTACCGAAGGCATCAATCTGGAGGAATCGAAAAAGCTGCTTCACGAACACCGGATCGAAAAACTTCTGGTTGTGGATAAAAACGGCCGACTGACGGGCATGATCACCATCAAAGACATTGAAAAGATCAAAAAATATCCCAATGCCTGCAAGGATACCAAGGGAAGGCTTCGTGTCGGGGCTGCCGTCGGCGTCGGACCCGATATGCTGGAGCGCACCGAAATGCTGCTGAAGGCCGGGGCGGATGTCATTTTGATCGATACATCGCACGGTCATTCCAAAAATGTCATGGATGCGGTCATCACGTTGAAGAAGACTTTCAGCCATATCGAACTCATTGCCGGAAATGTGGCCACGGAAAAAGGCGCCGAGGATCTCATTCTTGCCGGTGTTGACGGTGTCAAGATCGGTATCGGTCCCGGTTCCATCTGCACCACCCGCATCGTGGCCGGTGCCGGAGTCCCCCAGATGACGGCGATCATGAACTGCAAGGACATCTGTAACCGCAAAGGAGTTCCGCTGATTGCGGACGGCGGCATCAAATTTTCCGGAGATATCTCCAAAGCTATCGGTGCAGGCGCCCATGTGGTAATGGTCGGCGGGCTGTTTGCCGGTACCGAGGAAAGCCCGGGAGAGTCGATTTTCTTCCAGGGCAGAAGCTACAAGGTCTATCGGGGTATGGGATCGCTGGAAGCCATGAAAAAAGGCAGCAAAGACCGCTATTACCAGACGGAACAGGAG
>CAYQKZ010000605.1:0-1766 GCA_964418135.1 uncultured Desulfobacterales bacterium | reverse complement strand
AACATGCCCCACCAGGCAATGGGGGCAGCCTTCGAAAACAAGGCGCTGAGTAAAATCGATAATGCAAAGATGATGCATAACATCCAGTAATATTTCGTTTTTCGAATAAACGCCGAATAAACGTCTTTTTGTCGAAATAAACTATACAAAAATGAAAACAGAAGCGGAACAGACCAGAAAATAAACCATCGCGCTTTATAAAAAGAAAAAAAATCATAATTCGCATCTGCAATCCAGAAACTTCGATAGACTTGCGGCACCGGGCGAATTGATAGAAAAACGATCACCGGGGTGATCGCCAAAATAGCGATCAGCGAAATCCGCCAAAAAATGGAAAACATGCTTATTTTTGAATCTACGGTCTGCATCAAACAACACCCTCGATATCCTGAATCTCATACTCTGGTACGATTTCCTTGATTTTGGACTTGATGGCTCCGGCATCAAAGGTTTCTGCCACCCGATACAGTTCATCCAGATGGTTCATCAGCCAGTCCCTGTATCCGTCCTGATCGCCATATCCGTCAAAACAGCCATTGGACTTCAAAACCAGAATTTTTTCGTGGGCTGTTGTCACGATTGCTTCCCCTTCGATGATCAACTCTTCATAGAGTTTTTCTCCGGGCCTCAGTTTGATGAACCGGATCTCGATGTCCTTATCCGGCTCCTTTCCGGACAGGCGGATCAAATCCCGGGCCATGTCCGCGATTTTAACGGGTGTGCCCATTTGCAGAACGAAGATTTCTCCGCCGGCTCCCAGGGCGCCAGCCTGCAGAATCAGTTGAGATGCCTCGGTCAATGTCATGAAAAAACGGGTGACATCCGGATGCGTTACAGTAACGGGCCCGCCGGCTTCGATCTGCCTGCGAAACAGCGGAACAACGGACCCGGCCGATCCCACCACGTTTCCGAACCGAACGGCCATCAGTTGGGTGGTTCCGCCGGTATATGCGTACATCAGCCGCTCACAACAGCGTTTGCATGCGCCCATGACATTGGTCGGACGAACCGCTTTGTCGGTTGAAATCAGAATGAATCGCTCCACGCCGTGTTCCACCGAAATTTCCATCATGTGCTGCGCCCCACGGATGTTGTTCCGCACCGCCTGCCAGGGGTTGCGTTCGAGCATGGGCACATGTTTGTAGGCACCGGCGTGCAGCACGACATCCGGCCGGTATTTTTTCATGGTTCGCGCCATGATCGGCTGATCCTGAACCGTTGCCAGCACGGCGGTATAATCCAGATATTGCACCCGATGCTTCAGGTCCATTTGAATCTGGTACAGACTTGGTTCGGCGGAATCCACCAGGATCACCCGCCGGGGCGAATAGCGGATGACTTGCCGGCAGAGTTCGGACCCGATGGATCCGCCGGCGCCGGTGACCATCACCACCTTCTCCCGAAGGTATTCCCGAATGTGATCATCCTGCAGGGTGACCGGCGGCCGGCCCAGCAGGTCTTTGCATATCTCGATGATCCGGCGCTTCTGTTCGCCGGTTCCGGACGGAATGGCGATCAGTGCTTCCTGGATATCTTCTTTCTGGACGATCTCCGGCAGGTCCTTCAGACCACCCAGAACCCGCACATCGTGGATGGACTTGCCGATCTTTGCCGGATCGTCATCGATGAAACCCTCTACCCGATAATCCAGTTCTGAATTGTCCCGGATTTCCCGAAGCGTTTTTTCCCCGGCATGACCGGCGCCGATGATCACCACGTGTTTCTTGACCCGCTGCTGCCGATGCTCTCCTTGTTCCCGATGGAGT
>CAYQKZ010000604.1:889-1769 GCA_964418135.1 uncultured Desulfobacterales bacterium | reverse complement strand
GCGTCGTGAACCATGACTTTCAGATTTCTGCCGAAAACCTTTTGGTGGATATCCGAATCCAGGTGAGAATCTGTTTCACCATGATAATGAATTTCACGGTTCAGGCAGGCCACGCGATCGGCATGGGATGTTACCACACCGATGTCGTGGGATACCATGATGACAGATATCCGCTGCAGGCTGTCTCTTAGCTCGGCCAGCAGTTCGTAAAAATCCTCCTGACCCACGCTGTCTACACCCGTGGATGGCTCGTCGAGAACCAGAAGTCTGGGATCGGATACCAGAGCCCTGGCAATTTGCACCCGCTGTTGCTGGCCCCCGGACAGGACCCCGAAGGGTTTGTCGGCATGTTCGGCCATGCCGACCTGCTCGAGTTTTTCAAGGGCCGCCTGTCGGTGTCTGGGGCGAAACCGGGTAAAAAGGCCCATCTGCTGATACAGGCCCATGACCACCACATCCAGCGCGGTTACGGGAAAAGAGCGGTCCGCATGAGAAATCCGCGGCAGATAGCCAACATTCAGCCGGGCCTGCTTGCCGGGTTTCTGTCCGAACAGGCGAACTGTGCCCTTCACCGGCGCGATCAGCCCGAGAATGACTTTCAGCAGCGTGGATTTGCCGCCGCCGTTGGGGCCGACGATGCCCAGAATTTCGCCTTCGTAACATTTCAGATAAATGGATTTCAGCACCCATTTGCCGTCGAACCGGACCCAGACATCTGAAATATCCACCAGGATGCCGGGCTCGGGGGATGTCATGATCTGACCGGCTGTCACTGCATGGCCTCCTTCATGATTTGAAGATTATAGCGCAGCAGATCGGTATAGGTCTGGCGGCCGGACAGGGTTTCACCACCCAGCGGGTCCAGGATCATCACCTTGAC
>CAYQKZ010000604.1:0-879 GCA_964418135.1 uncultured Desulfobacterales bacterium | reverse complement strand
CTGCGCGAATGTGAAACGACCCGATTTTTGAAACAATATCGGCGATTTCACGGGGGGTGGGATTTCGTCCCGGGCTTTTTTCGATGACGCCGGCCAGGCTCAGACCGTATCGGGCAATGAAATAATCCCACGAAGAATGAAAGGATACAACCTGCCGGATCATGAATTGATTGACAGTCTCCGCAATTTCCCGGTCGAGAACATCGAGCTGTTCCAGATAAGCCCTGGCACGATGTTCATAGACTGCGGCATGATCTGGATCGGCCGCTGAAAACGCATCCTGAATCCGGTTGACCATGATTCCGGCAAGGTGCGGATCGAGCCAGATGTGGGGATTGCCGGAGTCGTACTCATGGCCATGCCCGGTATGTCGGGACTTGCTGGAATCCGGGGCTTTCTTGCTGCCGGGTTCGTCGTGATGCTGGTCCGCGGACTGGATCAGTGGCATGCCATCGGACAGGACAATCGGTTTGAGCTTCTTGCCGGAAGATTGAACCAGTTGATCAGCCCAGAATTCCAGACCGGCTCCGATCATCAAAAAGACTCGGGCTGAAGCGAATGTTTTGACCAGGCTGGGCTTCATTTCGAACGTATGCGGGCTGGCGCCGGCTGGTACGATGGTGGTGACCGCAACATGATCGCCCCCGACCTGCCGGGCCATATCCGCAACCGGAAAGATACTGGCGATTACCTGAAGTTTTTCCCCATATGACAGCGACGGGATACTCAGAAAGATGACCGAAAGAAATGAAATCAATAATCGATAAGTAACCATATGCAGTTCCTGCTTCAAAAAAGTGATCCAAGTAAGGCAACCTGATTCATTCGTCGATTGCGCCAGTCTTCTTATATATACGCTTGCATCCGTCCGACGATCTC
>CAYQKZ010000603.1:0-1774 GCA_964418135.1 uncultured Desulfobacterales bacterium | reverse complement strand
TGTCACCCGCCTGAAAAGCACATGGCCGCAGTCCGGCCTGTCTGGTTTGAAAAAAGCCAAATATGCTGTCGGACTGCTGATCGGACTCTATATCGCTTTTCAACTGTTTTTTGTCTACATCAAACCCAGCCAGTTCGGCATCAAGGTGGTCCGGATCGGCATGGACCGCGGCGTACACAAGGACATTTACCCATCGGGTCTGAATTTTATCCTTCCGTTCGGTTTTCAGCAGATGTACGTTCTGCCCAAAGATATCCAGGTTCTCGAGATGACCAATTTTCCCCAGTCCGCCGCCGGATCATCCCGGCAGTTGAAGGCTGTTCATATTCAGACCTCGGATGGTTTTTTTGTGGATGTGGATGTCTCCATTTTATACCGGATCATCGATCCCTACCTGGTCTTTACCCAGATCGGCCCCGGAACCCTGTTCGAGGACAACGGCATCATCCCCAAAGCCGAACCCATTTTAAAAGCCTCGCTGGGGGAGTTGACTACCGAGGAATTTTACAACAGCCCGCTTCGTTCCAGAAAAGCCGATGCCGCCAGAGATATGCTGAATCAGGAAATCAATCAGAAAGGCATGCAGATCGAGCATATTCTGGTGCGGTACTTCAATTACAGTCTGGAAATTCAGAAAAATATCGAAGAAAAAAAGCTTAAAGACCAGCTTGTCTTTAAAAATCAGGCGGAAGCCCGGGCAGCAACCGAGGAGGCCGGACTTAAAAAAGTCGAGCAGGAAGGCCGGGTGATGGTGGATGTCGAAATGGAAAAAGGCAAAGCCTATGTCACGACGAAACTGGCGGAACGGGATCTGTATGCACGGAAAAAAAATGCCGAAGCCGATCTTCTGGTGAAAATGGCCGAGGCGGAAAAAATCCGTCTGAAGAATGACGCCATGAAGGGCGTGGGTGCAGAGCGCATGGTGGGGCTGAAAATGGCCGATGTATTGGGCGGCCTGGAAATGATCGTTCTGCCCAGCGACGGCGCATCCGGCGTCAATCCGCTGAATCTGAACAAGACATTGCAGTTGTTTGATATTCCCAAAGGAGGTTCGGAATGAAAATCACGCGTTGGGTCATATCGCTGAGTCTTTGTCTGTTGGGTGTTGCCGGATGCATGCCGCATACGACAGGAGAAACCGAAGTCGGTGTTCGAACCATCAAACTGGGTATCTGGCAGCCGAAAGGCGTGGAGAATAAGGTCTATGCCCCGGGATCGACTTATTTTTTCCTTCCGTTTGTCAATGATTGGGATACCTTCGACATCAAACTCCAGAATCTGGAAATGACATTCGACAAAACCTCCGGCGACCGCAAGACCCGGGATGACCTGCTGTTTAAAACCATCGACGGCAATGACATCAGTCTGGATGTGATCGTGGCTTTCCGGATCGATCCGGAAAAAGCGGCCTATATTCTTCAATTTGTAGCGCCCGATAATGCCACGCTGCGGAATAAAGTTGTTCGAACTGTTGCCAGAAGCAAGCCCAGGGATATTTTTGGAGAGCTTAAAACCGAGGAATTCTATATAGCCGAGCGCAGAGAGCATCAGGCTCAGAAAGCCAAAGATGTTCTTCAGTCCATGCTGGGCCCCATGGGCATCGTTGTGGAAAAAGTTCTGACCAAGGACTACCGTTTCAATCCGGAATATCAGAAAGCCATCGAAGACAAAAAAATTGCTGATCAGCGCGTTGAAAGGCATAAATCCGCCCAGCGGGCCACGGCTGAAGAATACAAACGAAAACTCGAAGATGCCCGGGGAGAGGTCAACAAAT
>CAYQKZ010000602.1:0-1774 GCA_964418135.1 uncultured Desulfobacterales bacterium | reverse complement strand
AATCAGCTTTATGTCGTGATCGGTAGCCTCGAGCTTGTCATAAACGATCTGCCGGTGGGATCGGATGAAAGCCAAAAGCTATTAGACGCCATGAATGCTTCCAACAGAGCGGCGGATGTCAGCAAGCTGATGTTAACCTATCTGGGGCAAACACCCGGCAAACCGAAGCTTTTGGATCTATCCGAAACCTGCCGTAAAGGACTGTTGATGCTGCAGGCCGTTATTCCGAAAAACGTATTGATGATGCCGATATTCGCCCTTCCCGGACCGACCGTTCGCGCCAATATGAGCCAAATGCACCAGATATTGACCAACCTGGTTACCAATGCTTCGGAGTCCATTGCCGACAATCAGGGGACGATCACAATATCTGTCAAAACGGTTTCCTCGGCGGAGATCAGCTTATCGCATCGTTTTCCGATAGACTGGCAGCCGAAGGAGACGCTTTACGCCTGCCTGGAAGTTGCGGACACAGGCAGTGGGATCACACAGGCGGATATCGAGAAGATATTTGATCCGTTTTTCACCACAAAGTTTGTTGGCCGGGGGCTGGGGTTGGCGGCCGTACTGGGGATTGTTTCTGCTCATGGCGGGGGGATTACGGTTGAAAGCCAGGTCGGCAGCGGATGTGTTTTCCGGGTTTTCTTGCCGGTGTCTGCTGAGGCGGTTTCCGTTTCTTTGGAAGTGGAAAAAGCGACACAAATAATAGAAAGCGGTACGATACTGGTAATCGAAGATGAGCCGGACGTACGCCAGATGGCCAATGCAATGCTGTCACGCATCGGCTTTACCGTACTTGAAGCAACGGATGGCATTGAAGCGATGGAGATATTTTCACAACACCAAGACCATATCCGCTGTGTACTCTCCGATTTGTCGATGCCTCGGATGGACGGATGGGATACCCTGTCTGCTCTGCGCAACATATCGCCGGAAATTCCGGTCATCCTGTCGAGCGGCTACGACGAAGCTCTGGTGATGGCAGAGGAACATCCCGAACTTCCCGATGCATACCTGGGTAAACCTTATCAGCTCAAGGATCTTCGCGAAACCATCACTCGCGTGCTGACAAAAAAACATTGGCAGGATTCGACTACAAACGATATCCATATACTGTTTGTGGATGACGATCCGGACGTCCTGATTGCCATTAATCGTTTGATATCACGTGAAAATTATCGGGAGGATTATGCGGCGCATTTTGCCGGAAGCGGTGCGGAGGCATTGGCGCTAATGGCGAAAATGCCCATTCATATCATCGTGACCGACTTGAAAATGCCTGAAATGGACGGGCTGGCCCTTCTCGGGCAGGTCAAGGAACGCTATCCGGATATGGTGCGGATGGCGATGAGCGCCTATCTGGAAATCGATCAGTTGCTGCATTGCATCAATACCGGAGAGATTTTTCGATATGTTACCAAGCCGACAAAACCCGAAGAACTGAAACAGGCGCTTCGGGATGCCATCGACTATTTCCAGGCACATAAAGATCGCACCGATCTTGTTCTTGAACTCCAGAAAAAAAATGAAAGACTTCAAGAGGTGCTGGAGCAGGAATGGTGAATGATCGAATGACTTCAAATATTTTTCAGGGCATAGAATCGGCTTCCTAAAATCGTCCAATAGCGACGATCTCCATCAGACCCATACACCACACGTATGGGTCTTTTAATTTGTGCGAACTCGATAAAGCTGACCGATCTGGAACGGGCTAAAATTGTCATTACGAATTATCATGCTTTCAAGCTACGGGAACGGGTGGATATCTCCAAAG
>CAYQKZ010000601.1:0-1778 GCA_964418135.1 uncultured Desulfobacterales bacterium | reverse complement strand
TGTTGACGATACGTCGATGGGAACACCGAAAATGCCTTCCAGAGTCATGTACATGTGCCCGACAATCCGGTCCAGATCATATCCCCGGTGCGTCCAGGGTGACGGAAGATAAGGCCCGGTAGCGGCATAGATCAGAAACAGCGCAACCGTCACCGGCATGATCCAGCCGGAAGTCCGGCGAGTGGCTTCGAGAATCAGCAGAACCAAAATGACTCCGAAGACTCGATCCAGTGTTTCCGGTGTGACCGAACGATAAATGAATTCTTCGAAATCATACAGCATATATGCGATGCAGAGGATCGACAGAAGGGCAAGAACGATGTCGATCCATTGGATCTGGTTCCTGAACCGGCCGGCCATGGGATAATACAGAAAAATCAAAGTCAGGATCAGCGCCACATGAACACCCCGCAATATCTGGGTGGTGATGGTTCCCACCGCAACATAAATGGCGAACAAGGAGGTGGCCACGGCAATCACGGTGATAACCCGTTCCCATAAGCCCGAGGGTTTTCGGGTAACACCTTCTTCTTTTTCGATGACCTCTTCGACTTTTTTCAGTTGTTCTTCAGTGACCCATGTCTGTTTTTTCTCTTCCATTATTTATCTCCAGAGGGAATTCACCCAGTTGATGACGGCCGGACGTCGGGACAGCCGGACACATATCCTGTGTTCGCCGGGGTTCAAGGAAAACGCAGTCTGCGACCGCTCAAAGTATAGGCAGATTGCATGATTTCCAATGAACAGAACATGAGAACCGATGCTGTCAATCGGTATGCAGAACTCTGTGATCCGACGATCCACATTGTTTTCATGCCGATTTTCAATGCCGTAATATTCCAGGGCCGCATCACTTACTGAATTCACATGAAACAGATGCATCGCTGCATTTTCAATTCGGAACCGCTCAAACACCGGTACATCGTACATGGAGTGGACAAACGCATGCGTTACTGTATCGCCGTTTTCAACCGGATAAAACAGCCCGGGCCCCCTGATCTCGATGACCTGTGAGTCGACGAAAATAACCATAAACGACACTGCGGTGATCAAGACAGCAAAGCAAAGAAGATGTGCCAACACGCGATGTCCGCTGATCGTGGACCGTTGGCCGTTGAGGCAATGCGGTGAACAGTCAACGGGGAAAGATGAACGGTTGTTAAGAATCACCCGATGCCTGGATCGTGAGCCCTTTTTCCTGATAATATTGAACAGCACCCTTGTGGAAGGGTAGGGGGGATCCGACCGTGGCCGTGGCCAACTGGATATTTTCGGCTTCTTTGTGGACAGCGATCAGCTCCGGCAGATGCGCGAAAAGCATATTCAAAATATCATAGGCCAGTTTGGCATCCATGTTGGCATTGGCAATCAGAATATTTCCGACAGCCGCCACGGACACATCGGAATTGACACCGCTGTAAATGCCTTTGGATATGGTGGATTTGAAATATACCGGCCCATATTTGGCGGTCATCTTATCCACTACATCCCCGTGATTCAGCAGGGTGATTTTTGTTCCCGGTGTCGATGCAATATCCAGAACCGAAGCCGTGGGTACGCCGCCATCCCAGAAGTAGGCGTCGATTTTGCCGTCTTTCAATGCGCCGGCGGATTCCGAAGCCCCCAGCCTGTCGCGGGAAATGTCCTTGTCCGGGTCGATCCCAGAGGCTTCAAGAACCCGCAGGGCCTTGATTTCAGTGCCGCTGCCAGGAGCCCCGGTCGACACTTTTTTGCCTTTGAAATCCTGTTTGATGCGAAAATGGTTTTCCAGGATTTTA
>CAYQKZ010000600.1:0-1787 GCA_964418135.1 uncultured Desulfobacterales bacterium | reverse complement strand
TGGAATGGAATGAAGGCGGTGTTCTGGGTGATGCCGAGCCGCTCTTTGTACTGCGAAAATTATCCGCATCCAGCCTTGCGGAAAAACGAGAGGAGACCCTGGGGAAACATACCCTGCGGCAAGACTACCTGACTGCGTTCGAAGAAGCGGACGCCACCCAGAATTTTCTCAGCGGTTATCAGAATTATCCGCTTTTAAAAGGCATGCAGACCAATCTTTATAAATGTTTTCTGCCTTTGGCCTGGACTGTTGGGAAAAAAGCAACCGGCGTTTCCGCTTTCCTGCATCCAGAAGGGATTTACGATGATCCCAAAGGGGGCAGGTTCCGGGAAGCTTTGTATCCGAGACTGCGATATCATTTTCAGTTTCAGAATGCTTTTATTCTTTTTCCTATTGCTCATCGTACAAAATTCAGCGTCAATATTTTTCAGAACAACACCGGCAGCGTCAACCCGGTACTTTTCCGCCATGTCGCCAATCTCTTTACGCCTCAGACCGTGGACGCTTGTTTTGCGCATGCCGGCTCTGGCCCTGTGCCGAGCATCAAGGATGAGGAAAATATATGGAATGTGCAGGGCCATAAAGACCGGATCATTGAAGTCGGGCAGGAAGAGCTGTCACTATTCGCCCGCCTCTATGATGAAGCAGGCACGCCTCCGCTCCAAGCAAGGCTTCCGGCCCTGCATTCGCGTCAGCTTGTAGGCGTGCTGTACAAATTCGCTGCGCAACCTCAACGTCTTAGGGATTTGCAAGGGAAATATGTCTCAACGGAAATGTGGCATGAAACCAATGCCCAAAAAGACCACACCATCCGCCGAGAAACTTTGTTTCCGGCACATGTCGGAGATTGGATTCTCTCCGGCCCTCATTTCTTCGTTGGCAATCCGTTTTATAAAACCCCCAGAGCCAAATGCGCAGAAAAAAGCCATTACGACATCCTCGACCTCACCACCCTTCCTGATGATTACATGCCCCGCACCAATTATGTTCCGGATTGTGCGATAGAGGAGTATCGTAATCGGACGCCGCGGTTCCATAGAGCGGACGTTTCCGGTCAGAATGATGAAGTGCCGGTGACGGACTGCTATCGACTGGTACACAGGAGAATGTTTGGTTCGTCATCTGAGAGAGCATTGATAACAGCAATTATTCCAAAAATTACCGCCCATTTAAACACTGTAGTTTCAACTGCTTTTTCGGGAAATAGTAGCTTAGTTAATTTTGCTGGATTATCATTTTCAATTGTTTTTGACTTTTTCTTAAAATCTACTGGGAGAACCGATTTATATGGGAATGGCCTTGAAATATTCCCGTATATAAACAATTTTTTAATTCAATCGCGTGCTTTGATATTGAACTGTCAAAATTTTCATTACTTATCCCTCTGGCAGGAGTGCTTTCAAGAAGCCTTCCACACAGACACCTGGGCTAAGTCCGACCCCCGCTTGCATACCACCTTTTTTGCAAACCTCACCCCAAACTGGCAGCGCAACTGCGCCCTGCGTACAGATTATGCCCGCCGTCAGGCCCTGGTGGAAATCGATGTGCTGGCAGCCATGGCGTTGGGTCTGACACTGGATGAGCTGAAAACCATTTACCGGGTTCAGTTTCCTGTGCTTCGACAAAATGAGGGCGATACGTGGTATGACCAAAACGGCCGCATTGTGTTCACCTGCTCCAAGGGACTTACCGGTGTGGGCTTCACCCGTTCGGAATGGAACGACATCAAAGACATGACATCCGGCACGGTAGAGCGAACCATCATGGACGACACCCTGCCCGGCGGC
>CAYQKZ010000599.1:0-1789 GCA_964418135.1 uncultured Desulfobacterales bacterium | reverse complement strand
TGGACCTGCTCCGTGGCCTTATAGCTCAAGCCGAAACTGGGGAGAAACCGGTCATAGTCCGTAGTTCCGGATTCGCCGTCGATATATTGCTCCCTGACCCCAAGGGTAGCGGTCAGGCGGTCAAAAAGCGTTTTTTTCATGTAATCGGTTTCATATCCCAGTTCCTTGGCCTGCGCCGCAGCTCTTTGTATGTAAGATACGACCACATCCTTTTCTTCATCCTGCGCCAGTTCATCGCAAAGTCGGGATGCCATCGCCGAATCGAGCTGATAATACATCCGCGCAAACGCGACCACTGCCTTGCCGGGAGTATCCTGCATATCGGCCAAGACAAAAACGACCTGCAAGATAAGCGATAAAAGAACTACCATAATGAATACCGTGCGTTTGTTGTCGTGATTCATGAATCGTCGCTCCAGATGATGATTCAATAAATAAAGCGGTTGACAAATTCGACCAACATTCTAAAGTTGATACGGTTTGATGCTGTTGTGGCTGATCATCTCTATGCCGATCAACCTGATGATAACAATCGCAATCTGATAACATGGAATGTTCTGCGAAACAAGATATTTTCAATCACCCCCGATCCAGGAAAAATTCTGCATATGGCGCCCACAAAACATTACCGGCAACATTTTATCCGCCGAAATCTGATGCAGAGAGCCCGCATCCTTCAAGCAATTCGTTTGTTTTTCGTACAAAACGACTATCTCGAGGTTGAAACCCCGGTCCGTATTCCGGCGCCAGCGCCCGAAACCCATATCGATGCTCAGGAATCCGATGGCTGGTTTCTGCAGACATCTCCGGAGCTTTGCATGAAGCAGCTTCTTGCTGCCGGGTTTCCGCGGATATTTCAAATCTGCCGCTGTTTCCGCAAACAGGAAAGGGGCCGCTATCACCTGCCGGAATTCACCCTTCTAGAATGGTACACGGCTGGCCATACTTATCTGGAAATGATGACCCAGTGTGAAAGCTTGCTTCAATCTGTAGCCGAAACCATCGGACAACCCAGTTTCATCCGGTATCAAAACCGGCAGATATCGCTGTCTTCGCCCTGGGACCGCTTGACGGTCGGCGAGGCTTTTACCCGGTTCTCAGACACTTCGCTGAAAGAAGCCCTGGCGCAGGACCGTTTTGATGAAATCCTGGCAAGTGAAATAGAACCTTACCTCGGAATTGATCGCCCACTGTTTCTCTATGATTATCCGGCGTCCTGCAGTGCCCTGGCCAGACTGAAACCCGACTACCCATCGGTTGCCGAACGCTTCGAGCTTTATTTCGCCGGTATAGAGCTATGCAATGCCTTCACTGAACTGAATGATCCGATCGAACAGCGAAACCGCTTTAAAGCGGAACAACGGCTTCGCAGGCATGCCGGAAAAAAAGTATACCCCATGCCGGATCATTTTCTGAACGCCTTGAACGATATGCCCTTATCTTCCGGAAATGCAATGGGTGTGGACCGTCTCATTCTCCTTTTGACTGATGCAACTTCAATTGATGACGTGGTATCTTTTATTCCCGAAGAGATGAAATGCAGCAGGCATTCGAATGGGCTTCATAACGAAACAAACTGAATCTACCCATGCAACCCGAACTGCATTCCATCGCCTTTACGCAAAGCCGGAACTTCGAATACCGATTCCGTGATTATTATTGACAAATATCTTCTGTGTGGTTAACCTCAGATAAACATACTGATCGCATCGGGATGTCCGGTTCGCTTTTTTTAAGTGGATTTTATTTATTATCTCTACAGGAGGGTGTCATGATTGAGGTTACCCCT
>CAYQKZ010000598.1:0-1791 GCA_964418135.1 uncultured Desulfobacterales bacterium | reverse complement strand
GACATTACACCGCCGACACCGCCATGTCAAATCATCCGGGCGGCTGTAATCTCCATTCACGGCGCCCCCTTTCCGGAAACTTCCATCCGGTGACTGTACGCATTGTGCAGAACGAATCGGCTGCCGGTCATGGAATATTCCACCCAGAACGTGGTGTTATACGGCTTGAATGCTGCCAGACTATGGCCGGTTTCAGGATGATACAGAATTTCTCCCGTTTGCTCGGCGTAATGAATGACACGTTGAATATCCGATGTCAAAATACGACGATCTTCCAGAATTTTCTCGACTTCCGGTGGGATCACCAGAACCATATCGACATCATCATTGATTGTCTCCCGATTGTCGCCCCATAATTCATTCGAAATATCCGCTTTCAACCGCATGCGGTTTTCCTGTCTCACAGACCATCCAGGTTGTTTTCGTGCGCCGGGATCAGGCCCGGCTGCGCCCGGAAAAATCACATCCAGCATATGAACCGCCCGTTTGCCGGAAGCCGCCAGGTTATCACGGCAACCGGCACAATAGGTCAGATAATCCGCCGATCTTTTTTCGGACAGACGCTTCACCACCGTTTTTGCCAGACCGGGATTGGCGCTCTGCATCAACCCGCCGAAACCGCAGCACTCCGTAAACCTGCCATCCGGTTCCACTTCCTCGAAAGGCTGCTTCAACCGATGCAGCAATGTCCGCACACTCTGCTGAATCTCCGGTTCATGTCGGGTGGTGCAGGGATCGTGAACAGCCAACGGAACCACATGGTTCCGATGGGGAAGATCGGCAGGCAAGACATTTTCCGCCAGTACCCGCCAGAGAGACAGGATGTCGGCATCTTTCAGATGGGATTTCAAGACATGGTAACAGGTTGCGCAGGCCGTAACGATCCGAGGACTGCCGATTGCCCGCCATTCATCATGCAATCGGGTCATCTCGTTTTCAAATTGATCCATCCGCCCGGCCCAGTTCGCCGGAATATTGCAGCACCTCAGCATCAGCCCGACACCGCCGGCAAGGATGCTTTGCAGATGTGCATACGTCTGTTTCACCATGGATGGTGCGGACGCACTGAGCTGACAACCGGGAAAAAACAGGAATGCACTGGATGCTTTCCCCGGTTCATGGCGGGTCAGCGCACATTGCGGGCCGTTGCTGAATGCCATGTCCAACAAGGCGAATTCATGGGCGGACGGCGGCATCTTGCCTTTTTGCACCATGTCTTTCCGGGCGTCCAGACAAAGTGTTTGCATAGCGAACCCTTCCGGACAAACCGCCTCGCAGAGTCCGCACAGGCTGCAAGAATTGATGAGCTTGTTGGCCTGACGGGCCCCCATGACAATCGATGCGTTGTTGTAAATTTCACGGGCGTATTTTTTCGGATAAGCACCGAAATGATCGAGATAGGCACAGACTTTCACACATTCGAGGCATTGGCATTGCAGACAACGGCCGGCTTCACGGCGCGCCTCGTCAGGCGTATATCCCTGAACAGGATTCAGCGATTTTACTGTCGGCAAGGACGGCACACCATCGGTTCGTGTGTATAATCTTGTGGAATATGGCCCTTCCCGCTCCCTTCCCGCTGTCAACGACACGTTCTGTAAATATCGATCGATGGATGTTGCTTTATGACGACCTTCAGCAGTCAGCCAGACAGGGGAATGGGCTTTGTCCATCGCAGCCTGGCGGACAAATACCCCATCGATTTTTTCCATCGAAGCCACCGCTGCGCCATTCAAACCCAGATACACGGCATCATAACTGTTCCGCAGCTCCGCCTGGAAAACGGTATCG
>CAYQKZ010000597.1:0-1797 GCA_964418135.1 uncultured Desulfobacterales bacterium | reverse complement strand
TGCATTTGCGCAGCCGAAATGTTTTGTTGATGATTTTAAGGGTTTGATACACTGCCGGCGGCGACGTGTAGGGCCCGAAATACAAGGCGCCGTCCCGGTTGATTTTACGCACCACCGTTAAACTGGGATAGGAACTTTTGATGTCCATCCGAAGCGACGGATATCGCTTATCGTCTTTTAAAATGACATTATACCGGGGCCGGTGCTGTTTGATCAGCGTCGATTCCAGAATCAAGGCTTCATTTTCGGTTGCCGTAATGATGGTTTCGATGGATGCAATCTTTTTAACCAGAACCGCTGTCTTTGGATCCGCATGCTCCGGCCGGTTGAAATAGGAATTCAGTCGTTTCTTTAAATTCCTGGCTTTTCCGACATAAATGATTTTTCCGGCGGCATCTTTCATCAAATAAACACCCGGATCGACGGGTACGCCGGCCAGCAACTGCGAATATTCCTGAGATGACGACTCCAATAAGATATCTTTCATGGAAAAAGAGGGAAATGTGGATAACAGGTTCCGGATTCCGGCATGTCAACCTTCTGTAGATCGCATTGTTTCGGTCAGCATACACCAAGCAGTCCGGCAACTCAAGAACGGGGTCTGTCCTCGTTTTCACCGATAAAAACTTGACAAAACGAAAAACAGCATGGTAAAGTGTTTTGACTGAGCGCTCGTTCAGATTTTATTCCATTCTTTTCACAGTCGTAGAAAAAGGAGGAAATCCGTTGGATTTTGATCTTACCAAAGAACAGGAAATGATCCGCAAGGAAGTTCGAAAGTTTTCTCTCAGCGAAATCGCCCCCATTGCCCCAGAGCTGGATGAAACCGAAACATTTTCACCGGAACTGACCCGAAAAATGGGTGATATCGGTCTTTTCGGCATGTTTGTATCGGAAGATTATGCTGGTCAGGGCATGGATTATCTGTCCTACATTATCGCTGTAGAGGAGGTTGCCCGAGTTGACGGCTCCCAGGCGGCGACCGTTGCAGCCGGCAATTCGCTTGGCATCGGGCCCCTGTATTATTTCGGTTCCGAAGAGCAGAAAAGAAAATACCTACCGACACTTTGTTCAGGAAAAGGACTCTGGGGCTTCGGCCTGACAGAACCCACAGCCGGATCAGACGCCGGCGGCAGCAAGACTGCCGCCGTTCAGGATGGAAATGATTGGGTCATCAACGGCTCGAAAATTTTTATCACCAATGCCGCATGTGAAATGACGATGGGCGTTACGGTTCAGGCCATTACCGGAACCCGCTCCAACGGCCGGCCGGAATATACCTGCTTTCTGGTTGAAAACGGCACCCCTGGATTTAAGGCTGTTCCCATGCATAAAAAAATGATGTGGCGCGCATCCAACACCGCCGAGCTGTATTTCGACAATGTACGGGTGCCAGACAGCCAAATTCTGGGCAAACGCGGCGACGGGTTTCACCAGATGCTGAAAACGCTGGATGGCGGCAGACTTTCCATCGGCGCGATGGGACTTGGCGGCGCACAGGGAGCCTACGACGCCGGCCTGAAATATGCCAAAGAACGGGTTCAGTTCGGTCAGCCGATCTGCAAATTCCAGGCAATTGCATTCAAACTGGCAGACTGCGCCATGGAAATCGAATGCGCCCGAAACCTCATGTACAAAGCCTGCTGGCTGAGAAACCAGCATCGCCCCTTCGAGAAAGAAGCGGCCATGGCCAAGCTCTACTGCTCCGAAGTTATGGGCCGGGTCGTCAATCATGCAGTTCAGATTCACGGCGGCTACGGATTGATGAAAGAATACGGCGTCGAAAGATTCTATCGG
>CAYQKZ010000596.1:406-1798 GCA_964418135.1 uncultured Desulfobacterales bacterium | reverse complement strand
CATTGTCAGCAACAGGCAGCAACCGGCAGCGATATGAATCAGTTTCGAAAAAACTGTTTCATGGAGAGAAAACATCCGATCCACCCGATTCCAATGCTGCAGCCGATTATGACGGCAGAAGATTCGATAGAAATAAACCGGATCTGCCAGAATCCGGAGGCCAATTCACTGGTCAGCCTTGCGGACATGTAAACATAAGCCGCATAAATTACCGACAGACCTATCCCGCAGCCGCAAGCACCCTGTATCAGGCTCTGAATGTAAAAAGGGGTGGTGATAAATCTGTCTGTTGCACCGACCAGTCTCATGATTTCGACTTCTTCTCTGCGTGAATAGAGTACCAGACGGGCGGTATTGGCGATAATCAAGCCGGATGCGATAAAAAAAAGACTGCCGATAATCAAGCCGGTAAATCGGAAAAGTTTCAGGAGCCCGGCAAAGCGTCCCATCCATTGCTGACCGTACTCCACGCTGTCTACAGAAGGCAGATTGCCGATCTGTTCAGCCATGGATGCTACATGATTCACCTGGCCAGTTTTCAGATCGACTTCCAGTGAATCCGGAAGTGGATTTTCTTCAAGCCCCTCTAAAAGTGATGCTTGATGCCGCAACTGTGTCCGGAGCGCTTCAAGCGCTTGAGTCCGAGGGATGAATTTGACACTCAAAATGCCTCCCATTCCCTGAATCCGGTATTGGGTATCCTGTATCTGTGATGCTGTGGCCCCGTCCTTCATATAGACCCGTATCCGGATACTGGTTTCAGATGTCTGTATCCAGTAGGTAACATTGGTCCATATCAATGAAAAAGCACCTGTAATCAGAACGGACAGAGCAACGGTCAGGACTGCGACACTATTCAGGAATCGATTGTCGTTCATATCCCTTAGTGCCCTTCGCAGTGAGGGCATCATGGTCCACCTGATGCGTCATCGTTTTGACCGATAGACGATAATTGGCCCTGAAGCAGATGAATGTTGCGCCCGTTGACATTCTCAATAAGCGTTTGGTCGTGTGTGGCCAGAATGACCGTAGCCCCTTTCTGGTGAACGTCTTTTAGTAAAGTCAGGATAATTTTCGCAGCATCCGGGTCCAGGCTTCCGGTGGGTTCGTCGGCAAGTATGATGCGGGGGCTTCCTGCAATGGCTCTGGCTACAGCCACGCGCTGCTGTTCACCACCCGAGAGACTGAGCGGAAACGCCCCCTGTTTGTGTTCCATTTGAACCGTTCTGAGTACGCTGTTTACTTTTTTTTCTAATTGGCGCCGTTTCTCACCCATGGATTCCAGCACGAGCGCAACATTGTCGAAGACGGTACGGGTTGGAATCAATTTGTAATCCTGAAAAATTATGCCGAAGCTGCGACGGAGATGGAGAATCTTGTTTCTGGATATCC
>CAYQKZ010000596.1:0-396 GCA_964418135.1 uncultured Desulfobacterales bacterium | reverse complement strand
CACAATCACCTGACCCTGGCTTACTGGCTCTGCAAGATACAGCAGTTTCAGGAGCGTGGACTTTCCAGCCCCACTGGGGCCTGTAACTAGGATAAATTCGTTGCGATAGATATCGAGGCTGATATCGACCAACGACTTCTGGGCTCCGTAGGCCTTGTGAACGTGAAACAAGCGGATGACCGGGATGCTGCTGTTTCCCATGGTTGTTGCACTCGAAGTTTTGAATTTTATGAGGATTTCTGCCCTTCTTTCAGCAGCAGGTCGTTATACCAGCAAGAAAAATCGTACATTCCCAAATATTTGTCATCCTCGTTGATAATTCCAAGTGCGATTTCCAGTACACCGCTGCCGTAAGCATTACTGTATTTTTCATGAATCCGGGTTTGAAGAAACTCT
>CAYQKZ010000595.1:0-1798 GCA_964418135.1 uncultured Desulfobacterales bacterium | reverse complement strand
CCCTTCAGGCTGGTGAAATTCTTTACGATTATCAGTCTGTTGGTTATATTTATCGGCGCACTCGTACTCAGTTTCTTGAACATTCATTGGGCAAAGGCCTTGCAGTTGAAAAAAAGCGAGGAGTATGCCCTGGTTTTGGTTGAAAATCTCAACCACCAGGTTTTTCTTCAGTTGATTATCCCAGTTGTCCTGAAATTTGGAAAAATCGAACTGAGCAATCCCGACCAGTTTGAGAGGATGGATACAATTGTCCGAAGCACGTTGCACAGCTTCAAAGTAGATATGGTAAACATTTATGATACCAACAATACGATTTCCTACAGCTTCGACAAACAGCTCATCGGCCGGAAAAACATGGGAGGCACCGGCTACGAATATGCCATTTCCGGTACACCCACATCCACACTGGTTCAGCGCGGAAATTTTTGGGAAATTCCCATGGGTTTCCCAAAAGAAAGCCGACTGACAACTTTTGCTCCGATTCGAGCAGAACGGCAGTTTCTACGTATTTCCGGGCCCGTTCTGGGAGTTATTGAAATTGTTCAAGATATTTCAGAGGATTATCAAACCATCCTCCGTTTTCAACTGCTGGTGATTGCAACGTGCATTGTGGTGATGAGCATTCTGATCGGCGTTCTGATTTATGTGGTTCAACGCGGTGAGGCGATCATTCAGCAGCGAACCCAGGAAGAACTCAGTTTAAAAGCGAAACTGGCGCAATCGGAACGGCTGTCTTCTCTTGGAGGAATGGTCGCAGGCATATCTCATGAAATTCGAAACCCTTTGGGCATCATCCGAAGCTCTGCTGAACTTTTGAAAAAGAAGGTTGCGCAATTTGATCCGTCCAACAGCATCCCGGACATCATTGTTGAAGAATCCAACCGGCTCAATCTCATTATCACGGATTTTCTCAATTTTGCCAAACCCAGACCCCCGCATCGAACTGCCTGCCGGCTTGAGGATATTCTTGAAAAAAACATCGTTTTTATCGCTCCTCAGATACAGGATCAGGGGTATATCATTGTCAAAGATTTTGCCAATTACCTGCCCGAGATTCAGGCTGACCCGGATATGCTGTATCAGGCTTTTCTGAATATCTTCATGAATGCCATACAGGCAATGCCCAAAGGCGGCAAAATTCAGGTCAGCATCCAAGCAGCGGTCAACATCGTCACCATCTGCATTGAAGACGAAGGCTCCGGCGTTTCCAACGATCTGCTGGAAAAAATCTGGGATCCTTTTTTTACGACCAAAGAAAAAGGGACCGGACTTGGCCTGGGTATTGTAAAAAACATCATTGAATCCCATAACGGCCGGATTCGGATCGAGAATCAACAAGAAGGAGTGGGGGTTTGCGTTATAGTAGAACTGCCGATCGCTATCAATGAAGATACGGTAGTCTGATAAAAAAAGTGTTTACTCTATATATCGAATCGGAGTGTGTGAAGCCGGCTGTGAAATACCCTGGCGAATCACCAAGGTTTTCCCGATTTCAACCCCATCCGAAACCACATCCGGGTGAGTTTGCCGACCTTTTCTCCGAAAATGTCCAATCCGGGGATATCGCACTGAAAAATACTGTTTCAACTGAAGATCGGTTATGGGAACCAATGAACGGGAGTCTGAAACATTTTTGCCGACAGAAGATTCCTGTTCCAGTTTCATTTTGAACCCGGATATAATTCCGGATGCAAAATCCGTTTTTCGATACCGGTTCATTTTCGCATCGGCGTTATATCGATCCCATTCGGCATTAATAAAATGACAGATAAAATCAAAAACATATGTGGCGATCTGA
>CAYQKZ010000594.1:0-1806 GCA_964418135.1 uncultured Desulfobacterales bacterium | reverse complement strand
GCGTCATGAATTTGGAAATACGGTCAACTCGCTGAAAATGACGCTGGATGTTCTGGTCAGAAACTATGATACGTTTGATGATCCGTCTAAATTGGAATTTTTGCACCGCGCGATGGCATTGGTTGCCCGCCAGCATAAGTTTCTGGATGCCATGCGTTCTTACGCACGGGCAGCGGTCGGTGAAATCGAAGAAATCCCCCTGATTTTTTTTTGGAGCGACTGTGTCTCGCTTGCCAGATCGAAAATTTCAGGCAAACAGATTGGATTCAAACAGCAGATACACGCCGAGCCATACAATATTTTGGCCAATGCATCTGCCATTCATCAAGTCATCGGCCATCTGATGGACAATGCGATCGATGCGGTATCGAATGTTGAATCTCCGGAAATCGAATTGCAGGCATTCACCCGTATCGGCTACTATGTCGTCCAGATCCTGGATAATGGACCGGGGATATCTGAAGAAATCCGCTCCAAGTTGTTCACGCCATTTTTTACCACCCGAGAAGGGCATTCGGGTCTGGGACTGGCGATAAGTCGAAAAATGCTCAGTCAGATGGATGGTCGTGTGGAACTGAACAACCGAAGCCCCAAGGGAACAGCGGCCAGCGTATGGCTGAAGATCGGCTGAAAACAGCAGCGCCCTACCCGCCTGCCGGCAGCTCCGTGTTTTGTAGCAGGGCATCCAATATCTGCGGGATATACCGGTCTGCCTTGCCGATATGAAACCGGCATGCACCGGCGGCCCGGTGACCGCCACCTTCAAATTCTGAAAGCAACTGCCCCACATTGACCTTGCAGGTCGGGTTGAAAATGCTGTGGCCCACGCTGACCATGACCATATCGGGCGAGTTGGTATCGAGGCGCATCTTTACCTGAACCGAACACTCCGGAAACAGGGAATAGACCAGGAACCGGTTGCCGGAAGGCGGTGGCGACAGGGCACGAAAGTCTGTTATTGCCACATGGCCCTGGCAGCGGGTGTGGTTTATCAGGTGGGTGCGATAGGCGATATTTTCTTCGATAACCGCCTGACAGCGTGTTTTTACCGTTTCATCCTCCATGACCGCATCGATCGGCAGATATCTGAGCAGTGCCACCAGGTGGTTCCAGTAGGGTTCATCGGTTTTATTCTGACTGCTGATGGTCATGGAAAGCAGGATATAGGGGTCGTGTTCCGGGTTCAGGACTTCTGCCTGCGTCAGATCTGCCGAATCGATTTTGTCGGCAGCCTGAACCAGTTCTGTATAATCCCGGTGAAACTTGCCACGATAATAATCGAAAATGACACCGGCTGCCGATGGGGCCATTCGAAATGCACCGGTGAAAGACTGGTTGCCCTGATTGCTGAAATGATGGTCAAACCACAAAGAGCAATTTTGAGCGTAGGGAAGATTGGCGACAATATCGCCTTCACGAATATCCACCAGCCCTTTTTGTATTTCGCTGGGCTCGGCCCACATCACCGGCGCCTGGATGTTCAGTGCGTCGTAGAGCAGTACAGCACAGACCACACTGTCGAAATCGGATCGGGTTACAATTCGCATCATGTCTTGGCAGTTTTTTCGGGTTGAGGCATTTGCATGATCAGCCGGAGAATGTTTTTTTCGTTGTCGCGGCGATAGTGGACGTCATCCATCAGCTTCCGGATCAGAAAAACGCCCAGCCCACCGATTTCTCTATCGGAAATGCTTGCAGAAATATCCGGATCTTTCAGCGACAGCATATTGAAAGCGATCCCGGTGTCTTCGATATCGATCACAAATTGACTGGACGGGCCCTGCATGCAACGCACCTCGATATCCC
>CAYQKZ010000593.1:0-1818 GCA_964418135.1 uncultured Desulfobacterales bacterium | reverse complement strand
ATAAATATCTGTTTTACCGCTTGTCCTCAATAGAAAGTCATGAACCAGAGATGAGGCCATAGTAAAAAAAACTACCAGAACTTTTGGAATTGTAAAGATCAGCGAAAGAACCGTATTGATGTGGCATACACCAGGAGGCATAATCGCAGATATGAGAGATCTTTCAGCACTGATACCGCACTGCCTGCGGTTCACATACCGATAACAACTTGTAATCGGCCGAGGCAGACGAGTCAGGTCTGCGTCTTTCTCTGCCGATTGTCGGACTTGAAACTCCCCCATCGTTACTTTGATACCCTCCGGGTTTGTTTCTTCGGGATGTGCGATCATCCAGTTCAGTATTTTGGGAAGATCGCCCTTGAATTCAGAAAGACAGATGAACTGCCGGGCTGTTCTGGCTCCTGGCAAGGATGGATCAATGCCATATACCCGTAGCGGTTCACCCAATAGAATTTCCCAGGCATTCTCTTCCGCTTCATTCCTGACAGGCCAGAACCCAGGCAGCGATGGCTTGGGCCATTCCGTAATGGCATTATAAAATGCACCTTTATCACCTTTGCGGTTTCCGGATCGGTAGGACGCTCGGGGCAGGTAATACTCGGGAATTTGAGTCAGATCAATGTCATCATAGGCATTGTTGTGGGTGCAAGCATTGCGGGGCGTTTTATTAAAAGGTGTGCTCACGTAAAAATGGGGACCGCTCATGACCCAGTCTTCGGAACACGACGGCTGAAAACTGGGGTTCTCCTGTCGGGTGATTATGTTATTTCTCTGGGAATTGGATTCATGAAACATTTCAGTCGCAAAATATTCTTCTTTCAAGTCCATTAACCGTCGGGGCGACAGGGAGAGCTTTTCGATTACCTTTAAGATCGGCTGAGCATGGATCTGGGGAAGCCTGCATTGTAGCGGATTGGTCCCTTTTTCCTCAAAGAGCGTGGCAAAAAGTGCCAGTTCTTTAGATGTGATGTTAACGATCCGCAGGGTGTGCGGCCGGATTTCCCATTTGCCGTCTTCAGTTTTGATGCCGGGCAGAGGGTCTGACGGCCGGGCATGATTTCGGCTGGCACGCAGAGTCTGGGGCAGAAACAGGTTGGACATGTGCCGAAAATGGACGGACTCCCTGGGTTGCCCATAAATATTGATGCTGAAACGGGTATGATGATCCACATCATTGAATACGGTGAGTTCGTTGCTGAACTGAAAATGCCCGCGTAACCGGGAATAGATTTCCGAACGCAGCCTGCCTCCAGCAGCGTCATCATAAGGGCCTTCCGGGTGCAGCAATCCGGCAATGCCGGACTCAGCCAGGAGATGCCAGGACCGGACCATAAAATTTTTGTAGAGATTGGTCTGTACACCTGCCAACTCTGAATAATTGCAGGCAGCGTTTAAAAATGCCGCGTGGCCTTCGTTTTCAAAAAGCGCCTCACAATAGGTATTACGCGCAGCCATGTTTTGCAGAAGTGGAAGACGTTGGCTGTTATATTCAGCGCTCTTGGCTTCACGTACTCCAAGCAATGGCTCAATTTCTGCAAGTACCAGCGCATCCTGCCAACTGACTTTAATCCATGGCGGGTTCCCGGCAATCAAATCAAACCCCGGATGATCCGGACATGGCCCCAACACTTCCGGGAAAACCAACTCCCAGTGATGAAAATGCTGAGCATCGGAAAGGGTCCGGGCAAGTCCAAACCATGACACGGCATCGGCCAGGGTCTGGGTATCCGGAACATTCTCTCCTGCGGCATTCACCAACACATCGATATAAAACCCCAATTGCGCAGAAAGAAAAGGGAGGATTTCCCTGACCGGGGG
>CAYQKZ010000592.1:0-1819 GCA_964418135.1 uncultured Desulfobacterales bacterium | reverse complement strand
TGACCATCACACCCAACTCGCTGCATTGAAACGAGATATGTTCGGAATGACAAATCCGGAGCTCATAAACGAAAACCCTGATACAGCTCCATCGAAACGGATCATTAAATACCTGCCATCCTACGATGGAGAAAAACCACTGGCAGGGCCAATTATCGCTGAACATATCGGGCTGCAGAAGATAAGGTTAAAATGCCAACATTTCAATTCATGGGTATCACAACTCGAATGCCTCAACCATTGATGCCCTCGTAATAAGAAACGATCTCAAAATTCTGGATCAGCCCCGATGAAACGCATCGTTATCCCCGAATACGGTCAAATTGTCCGATGGCGCCACAACAATCCTCCGCCGGGAGAGGAACGTGTCGCCTATCTGGAAGCGTCTGCATACAGGCGGTTGGAGAAGTGTGAGCACCAGTTCACTCGGGATGGCCAACCTGTCTTCACGTTTTATAAGGATTATATCCAGGCCCGGCAATGGGTGGGAGTCGTTCAGATACCCGGACTTCAGATAGAGATTCTACCGAAAGTGGACAATCAGCCGTCTGAGTCCAGGGGAACGGAATCTGACCCATGGTGCGAAATCCGCCGCAACCTGCTTTATATGCTGGCTGTAAGCGGGGATGTGCCGGTGCGTCCTCGTGACATGGCCGAACTGGCGACACGCCGGGCGCCGCTGAACGAGACATTGGGTGCCTTGTTTGCCGATTCGTTGCTGAGAGAGCTCCTGCGGGGGTGCGAAAGAAATTATGTCACCTATGAGGAAAACCTGCGGTGCTTTAAGGGCCGCCTGCTGGTTGGCAAACAACTTCTTAAAAATGCAGCTCATCGCGAGCGGTTCTTCTGCCGTTACGATCAGCTTTCAGAAGATACGGCCATGAATCGGATATTCAAGGCTGCCTCCCGGATTTTGCTGGATGCAACTCAAACACCGGCAACGCAGGACATGCTTCGACACTGTCTGCTGGTGCTGGATGAAGTCAGTGATGTAAGGGTAAATTCCGACCATTTTGACCGCGTCACATTCAGTCGGCAAAATGAACGTTTCGAGGATCTGTTTCACTTCTGCCGCCTGATTATCGGTGAACGGGCACCAACCGTGCAATCGGGCCAGGCGCGGAGTTTCTCCCTTTTTTTTGACATGAATAAGGTTTTTGAGCGATTTGTTGCAGCATTTCTTCATGACCGGGTCCTGCCGAACCTGCCGGAGTGCAAGCTGTACCCCCAGGCCAGAAACAACCGCCGGCCGCTGTTTCAAAGTGAAGGACAACGGGGGGTACTGCATCTGGCCCCGGATATCCTGCTCTGTCACAAAAACGATACGAGGCGTCTGGTGATCGATACCAAATGGAAACGTTTTGCATTCGGCAGCCCGGGCAGTCAGGAAGGTGTTTTAAATGCCGATTTGTATCAACTCTATGCCTATACGCATCGTTTCGGATGTGATCAGAGTGTATTGCTTTACCCATTCGTTTCAGGAGCTTCTGAAAAAGACCTCCACGTACTGGATGATCGGCATCAGCGAAACGGACGGCGGGTCGGCATTCGGTTTGTGAACCTGAATCGCAACCTGTATGCCCAGGATGAAAGAAATGCACTGACCGCCGAACTTGAACAACTGGTGCGGAAGGGGATCGGCCTTGAATCGGGAGGGCAAGCATGAATCTTGGATTGGCCCATCAATGGATCGTACCGACCTTCGATGCCCTGGTGGCGCAATTTGCCAAATCGTCGGTCAGTTTCACAGAAATCGATGCCCTTCAATCCAGTCATTGGGATTTGGGAGAAGATGCCCGGCTTCGGGAGGATGCACGTT
>CAYQKZ010000591.1:0-1820 GCA_964418135.1 uncultured Desulfobacterales bacterium | reverse complement strand
ATCTACGATCAAAACAATCGGTTGAGAGCTCATGCGTTCCATCCTTTAGGAAATTTGTTCCCGCAGTTAAAGATTAATTTCCGGATTTGTTATTCTATTCTGTTTTAAGAAATTTCTGATACATTGAAGCAAATTTGCAAGGACCAGGGGTTTGCTCATGTATTCACTTGTCCCGGCCTGAAAACATTTTTCACGGTCACCAGACATGGCTAGAGCGGTAATTGCAATGATCGGAACTGTGGCAAGGATGGGATCCTGGTCAGCGCGTAGCCGTTGGATCACCTCGATCCCATTCATCCCGGGCATTTGTATATCGATCAGTATGATATCCGGGCAGACCTCATGTGCGTGTTCCAGCAGTTCGAAGCCGTTTCGTGCGGCGATGACCTTGAAGCCGTTTACTTCCAAAAATTCCGCGATCATTTCCAGGATCATTGCGTTATCGTCCGCGATCAGCACGAGGGGAGATGGTTTATTTGTACCAATGACCATAATCTGTTCATTGGGGCCGGAAAAGGCGGAGGCTTTAGATAGTTCGGTTCGAAGGTTCTTTAGTGTAAACGGTTTAACGAGATAGCCTATGGCACCAAGATTTTTCGCTTCGACCTGGCGGTCTTCCACTGAAGTGATGATGACAGGAATTTCCCGGGTACGGTCGTCCGATTTTAATTGGGATAGCAGAGTCAATCCGGAGCCGTCTGGAAGGTTCAAGTCAAGCAGAATGGCGCTGGGATGCAGAATTGCGGCTTTTTCCAATGCGCCCAGGATCGCAGGTTGCATGATATGTGAAATCCCCAAATGATTGAGGTACCGAATGGCGTGTGCCGCGTCAAGATCATTGTCTTCAATGACCATTGCGTTATTTAAGTTATCGATGCTTTGTTCTTTTGTCTCATATATTGGCTGTGTGACATCTGCAGACCACGGCAGGATGATCGTGAAACGACTGCCTTCACCTGGGACACTCTCCAAACTAATGCTTCCACCGTGAAGTTCCGCCATGCGCTGCACCAGGGATAATCCCAGCCCTGTCCCTGAGTACTGGCGCGCCAGGCTGCTGTCAAGTTGAACAAAGGGTTTGAAGAGCTTTCCGATTTCTTCTCTTTTGATGCCGATGCCATGATCCCAAACGGTGAAGGAGACAGCTTTTTGGTCATCGCGGGCTTCCACATCCAAACCCAGCTCTCCGCCATCCGGTGTGAATTTTATCGCGTTGCTGAGCAGGTTAACCAGCATTTGTTTCAAGCGCCGCGGGTCGGCCCGCAGGTCGATCGAGGCTGGGTTTATGCTGAAAGTGATATTTTGCTTCTTTTGATGTGCCATTCCTTTTACTAGTTTTAGACTTGCCTGGCACACATCCACGGCTGAAAACGATTCAAATTGTAAATCCAGTTTGCCTGCTTCGATCTTTGAGAGGTCGAGGATATCGTTGATCAGATCGAGCAGGTGGCGCCCGCTGGTCTCGATATTCTTTAATGCTTTATCCTGCTTTTCATTTAACTTGCCAAAAATCTGCATTTGCAGGGCCTCAGAAAGACCCAGAATACCTGTCAACGGGGTTCTAAGTTCGTGACTCATGCTGGCAAGAAATTCATCTTTCAGCCGTGAGGCCTGTTCCAGGGCGGCATTGGCTGTACTGAGTTTGTCGCGGCTTTCACGCAGGGCTTCTTCGGCCTTTTTTCGTTGGGTGATATCACGCGCCACGCTTTGCACCATGATAATTTTTCCGGAATTGTCACGTATGGATGAGAGGTTGATCTCTACATCCACCCTAGAACCATCCTTTCTAATGAAGGTTCTTTCATAAAGGGGTACAAATT
>CAYQKZ010000590.1:0-1828 GCA_964418135.1 uncultured Desulfobacterales bacterium | reverse complement strand
GCTCAACCATCCGCCGATTCCCAGAGAAATGGGGAACAGACCTGCCAAAGATTTTTCATGCCCGATCTCCCGAAAGAGTTCTATAACTGGCTGAATTTCTTTCCGAAGAACATAGATCAATAAAGCGTTGACCCTTCCATCAGGCAATCTGCAAAAATAAATATCATGGTAGATTTCATCCAGCGGCAGATGGCATGTTACCGGCAGCGTGCTTTGAACCGACACCAGCGCATCTTCAATTGGGATGGGAGGCAGTTGGATGTCTCGAATGAAAAACCGGTTTCTGGGAAGCGAAAGAAAAATCTGCCGGCCAAACTTTGGGGAAATTCGCTGAAGAAATTCCCGAAGTACGACCAATGCCGAACCATGAAGAACACCGGTCGGCTCCATCGCTGAACCCGGAATCGAAATTTGCCACGATGAAATCGACCGGACAGCGCAGCAATAATGCAATGCATCTTTTTCAAGGTAAATTCCGATGAGTTCTTTAATTGCCATAGTGATAAATCAACCAGTTTCTCACGACCGCTTTTTCGATCTGGCCTCGAGCCCCCGGACCTCGGCTTCGAGTTCGACCAGCCTGTCAAATCCCTGTTCGGCCACACCCAGCATCTGCAAACTCTCCACCACCGATAGACCGCCGGCGTCCTTGGCCATAATGACATTCATATATAAATACCCTTTTTCATTTCCCGGCACCAGCAGGCTGATGCGTTTGCCCTGGCTCGCATAAATCGTAAAGACATCGATCATCGCCGTTGGTATCTTTTCTTTCTCGGTCTCGACATAGAAGCTGCGTAAATCCGTCTCGATCGAATAAAAGGGATTTCCCCAGAAGATATCCGACGTAACCCCGAAAACCAGCAGCAGCTCAGACATCACATTGAACGGGCCGTTTGCCGGCCTGTAGGCAAGGCCCTTGGCCGCGTAGTCCTTTTCTTCAGCGCCGTACATGCGGGTTAAACTGTCTGAATCCCGCCAGTCCAGTACGGCATCCGAAACCGCATCGGCCTGACGCTGGAAATTATCGCCCATCAACAGCGCCATTTTTTGTTTGATTTCGCCATCACCGGCCGTATTCAGGTTGGTCCGCTGATTTTCCTTGTCCACCCGGACCCATACAGGCAAATCATCCGGAAAAAGCCTGAACCAGCGGCCATTGGCGCCGGTTCCATCCGGAATGGGCCAGGCGTCAACGGAAAAAATCTGAACGATTGAAGCAGCAGCCTGCCGCTGCCGAAAGGCTGTCCAGGCATTCTGGGAAATATCGGCCTTTTCCCGGTTGTGGGCAAGATACTGCCCGGCCAGAAAAGTGACGAGAATCAGTATCCAGAGTACCATGACCAGAACACTGCCCGCTGCCTGCCGCCCCTTATCCGTCGCCCACTGTCCGCCGCCCATAGACACCGCGATCACTGCCCTCCGAAAACACCTGCCGGCTGTTGATCGCCGATCCGATAAACCCATCTGAAACTCCGGGACCTCGCCCCTTCCTCGATAGTCATCTTCAGCAACAGGCCAAATGGCACACCGGCAGACTCGGCGCCGCAATCCCAGTTGATACGCCATTGGCCGGGAACATCCGGATCATACAGGGATTCAACGGCATAAGCCAGCCTGAAATCTGAAATCCCCTGAATCTGACTGACAGGCAAGCCGTCCACAGCTTTTTTTACCCCTGAGCCGCCTTCGGCAGTATCTAAATCCTCGATCCGGGTCACAGACTGCTGATAGATCAAAAGCATTTTCTGGCCGGGATCGAATCGATACCTGACCCATAACACGCCCTGCAACATAGACCCCTGGGGCGCATAAGTCGTAAGAAACG
>CAYQKZ010000589.1:1001-1841 GCA_964418135.1 uncultured Desulfobacterales bacterium | reverse complement strand
GGTTCAGGTCAAGGATATTTTCATGAAAATCATCTGACTTTCGACTGCGGCCTGAAGCCTGAACCACCGAGTCGATTCCTCAGAGGGTTATCTTTCTTGACACTCGCCGATATTTTGATTAAAAATTAGGCCATGAACATATTATCCGATCAATATCCGGCTGATTGCATCCACCATGACTGATGCACTGTCGCACACGAGGCATAACTGCCTGTGGACTCCGGGAGACTCGCTACTGCAAAGTGGTGTGGAAAACATTCACGATGCCTTCTATTCCCTGAACCAGCCTTTTGTTCTGGTAGATCAAAACGGACAGCCCGCCGCAGCCAGGGGAGGCTGCCTCACTTTCGAAATGTCCAAAAACCCGAAATCCGCCGGTAAGCTGCCGGAGGGCAATCTTTCCGGAAGGAATCATCCGGTTTTGGCTTTTGCCCCTCCCCTGCCCCCGGAAAATCTGGGAGATCCCGAATTTAAAAAACGTCATCATCTCCGGTATGCCTATGTCGGTGGGGCAATGGCCAACGGCATCACCTCGACCGCCATGGTCGAGGCACTGGGAAAAGCCGGAATGATGGGGTTTTACGGTGCAGCCGGGTTAACCCCGGATGAAGTCGAAGCCGCCATTTACGAAGTCCGGGAAAAGCTGGCAGACCTGCCCTACGGGTTCAACCTGATTCACAGCCCCGGTGATCCGGAACTGGAAGCAGCCGTGGTCGGTCTGTATCTCAGACATGGCATCCGCAAGGTCTGCGCCTCGGCCTATCTGAACCTGACACCCTTCCTCGTGCAGTACCGGTTTTCGGGAATTTATCAGGACAGTCAGGGAAATATCGTCTGCCC
>CAYQKZ010000589.1:0-991 GCA_964418135.1 uncultured Desulfobacterales bacterium | reverse complement strand
GAAGTGGCGCATCGCTTTTTTTCTCCGCCTCCCGAGAAAATTCTCTTGAAGCTTGTTGAAAGCAACCTCCTGACCCGGCAACAGGCCGAGCTGGCCCGGCATATGCCCATGGCCGACAGTCTGACTGCAGAGGCCGATTCCGGCGGCCATACCGATAACCGGCCGGCCATCTCTCTGCTTCCGACAATCATCGCCCTGCGTAACGAAATGGTCACGTCCCACGGGTATCCACAGTCCATCCCCGTCGGCCTGGGTGGCGGCATCGGCACGCCCCAGGCCGCCGCCGCCGCTTTTTCAATGGGAGCCGCCTATATACTGACCGGTTCCGTCAATCAGGCCTGTGTGGAAGCCGGAACACCCGAAGACGTGAGACGGCTTCTGGCGGAAGTCAGGCAGGCGGATGTCGCCATGGCCCCTGCAGCCGACATGTTCGAGATGGGGGGCAATGTTCAGGTGCTCAAGCGCGGCACCATGTTCGCTCAGCGCGCAGCCAAGCTCTATGAACTTTATGTCGCCTATGACCGGCTGGAGAATATTCCTGAAAAAACCCGCCTGCAACTGGAGCGGGATATTTTCAAATCCACACTGGATGAAGAATGGCAGCGGACAAGAGCGTTTTTCATGGAACGGGACCCCCGTCAGATTGCCCGTGCCGAACAGGATCCCCGGCATAAAATGGCGCTGGTCTTTCGCTCTTATCTCGGACAATCATCCCGGTGGGCAACATCGGGGCATCCTTCCCGGAAAATGGACTACCAGATATGGTGCGGCCCGGCCATGGGGGCTTTCAACGCCTGGTCACGGGGTTCTTTTCTGGAAAAACCTGAAAACCGTGATACCCTGACCCTAGCCATGAATTTGTTGTTCGGCGCGTGCATACTAACGCGCGCCGGCTGGATTCGATGCCAGGGAGTCGCCCTTCCTCCGGGTATGGACGCCTATTCACCGCTGCCTCTGGATGTCATTGTAAAATATCTGCAATAGTGTTCTT
>CAYQKZ010000588.1:0-1846 GCA_964418135.1 uncultured Desulfobacterales bacterium | reverse complement strand
TGCTGAGCTGCAGGGTCTGCGGCAGACGATATCCGCTGGATAAATACATTCAGGATATGGATGATGCGTTCGAGGAGGCACTGGGTAATACACGGTGCGATCGGTTGTAACGACGACTGCATGTCTAGAAATTTTAAACTCATTGTTGAATATGATGGTACCCGGTATTTCGGCTGGCAACGACAGGTGGAAAAACCCACCATCCAGGCCGAAATAGAGCGGGTTCTTTCGCTGCTTACTCGGCAGTCCATTATCCTGAAAGGGTCCGGACGAACGGATGCCGGGGTGCATGCCATCGGCCAGACGGCAAATTTTCACTGTGATACCCGAATTTCCTCCCAAACCTTTCTGCGGGCTTTAAACAGCCTGCTGCCAGACGATATCGTGATTCGGGACTGCCGTGAAGTGCCGGACGGTTTTCATGCGAGATATGATGTCGTGGCTAAAACCTATCGTTATCAGATTCTGAATCATTCGATTCCCTCCGTAATGGAACGGCATTTTTCATGGCACATCCAGAGACCGTTGCATCTCAGAGATATGAGCGAATCTCTGTCCTGCCTGTTGGGAACCCACGATTTCAAAGCTTTTGAGGGCATTGGCAGTCCCCGCACGCATACGGTTCGAACGATTCATCAGGCGGAAATCATCGATAAGGGAAACGGTCGATTGCAGTTTGTCATCACCGGGGATGGATTCCTGCGGTATATGGTACGAAATATTGTCGGCACGCTGGTGCGCATTGGAATGAAAAAAATGTCTCCATCGGACATGGAGCGCATTCTGCTTTCAAAGGATAGGAATATAGCCGGTGCGACCGCACCGGCTCAGGGGCTTTTTCTGGTTGAAGTTCGATATGAAGGTTAAGGAAGTGTCGGGAATATTTATTGTCCGGCCTGACCTGAACTAAGATCCTGGACGCCTTGAAGAACCGTATCGAAAAGTGTAGAGATGTCAGCTTCTTCCAGACAGGAAAATGCCACTCGTAGATTTTCCGATCCTATGGAAATAAGTCCGACGCCGTAATTGTTCAGCAGGTGCAGCCGTAGGGTTTCGGCATGGACAGTTTTCAGGCGGATGCACATGAAATAACCTGAATTGAACGGATAGGCCTCCCAGGCATCCTGATATTTGGGATCTTGGAGTACCGATTTAACCCGATTTGCCCGGCGTTTGAGGATTTCGAATTTTTCCCGTTTTTCAGTGGGATTGTTCTGATCCTGCATGGATCTCAATACGAGGGTCTCACTTAGATGAGATGCATTGGAGATAGACCCCCGGACAGCGCCGGCTGTCTTTTTTTCGAGCGCTTCGTAAACCGGTCGGCTGTCTCCTTCGAGGGATGTGCCGTAGGTGACGAACCCCACCCGAAGCCCCCAGGCAAAACTTTCCTTGGTGGCTCCATCCAGCTTGACGGCCATCAGCCGGGGGTGTTTCCCGCAAAGACGGGCAAACAAAGACTCCTTGAGGGTGTCATCTTCATAAAAGAGACCAAAATACGCATCATCCATGACAGCCAGAACCTGAGCGCCTTTCTGGGCGGTTTGCGTCAATATTTCAACGATCCGGTTACCTTCGGATTCTGAAATCGTATATCCTGTCGGGTTGTTGGGGAAGTTCAGCATGACGATCAGTTTGTTGCGGACTGCGGCTTCAGCAGCTATCGTGGCTTCAAATGCTTTCAGGTTGAACCCTCCGGTTTTGGAAAACAGGGGGTAGGTTTTCAGTCTGGCACCTTTTCGAACATCCAGAATCAAATGATAATTGCCCCACATCATGTCTGGGAAAATCACCACATCCTGTGGATCGACCCAAACATCCGCAAATACACTGATCGCATGGGTTA
>CAYQKZ010000587.1:0-1851 GCA_964418135.1 uncultured Desulfobacterales bacterium | reverse complement strand
TTCTTGGGTCAGCTCCGGCTTATTGTAATACCCTTGCATCATGGCTGGACCTCTGGCTTGAATTTCGCCTTCCGGAGATACCCGCACGTCCACAAGCGGCAGCACCGGGCCACAGGTGCCAAACTTGTTATGCGATTCATTGGCGATGCATATGGGAAAACATTCGGTCAGGCCATATCCTTGAAGCAACAATACGCCGGTATTGAAGAAAAATTCTGCGATTTCCGCTGAAAAAGCCGCTCCACCACAATTAAAAATCTTGTTTCTTCCCCCAAAAATGGCACGAATCTTACCCAATACCAGCTTATCGGCAAGTTTATGCTGAAAGGCCAGCAGTGCCGGAATAGGCATTTGATCTCTTTTTAACGTTGCGACACGGCCGCCGACAGACAGCGCCCAATTAAAGAGGATTTTTTTAACCGTTGGAGCCGTATGAACACCTTCCTTGACCTTTGCATAAATTTTCTCCCACATGCGTGGAACACTGCACATATACATGGGCCGGGATTCCCGGAGAAATTCCTGAATTGCTTTGGTATCATGGCAGTAGTGATTCTCTGCGCTTCGCAACAGGGTGAAATACGTCCAGGCCCGCTCAAAAACATGGGAAAGGGGCAGAAAGGCAAGACTGACATCATCCGGACCTAGGGTCAATTGTTCATCCGGGTCAAACACCATGGAAAGGATGTTCCGGTGGGTCAGCATCGCGCCTTTGGGTTCCCCGGTCGTGCCGGAGGTGTAGATCAGGGTGGCAAGATCATCGGCACCAAGCTGAGATCGGGCTGTCTTCAAGGCAAGCTGCTGCCCGGATTGCCTCCCCAGTGCCAGAAATGTGTCGAAATGCATCACCTGATCGCTGTCTGCAATGCTGATATTCCGGTCAATCACCACGATATTTTCAAGATACGCGGCTGTCCCCAAGAGTGACAGGGATGTTTCGTACTGTTGCAGATTGCCGGAAAACAGAATCCTGATCTGCGCATCCTCGATGATGTACTGCGTTTCCTTGGCGGAGTTCGTTCCATAGATGGGGACCGACACCGCGCCGATACTCATCACGGCCAGATCGGCGATGGACCATTCCACCCGGTTGTCGGCAAAAATACCCACCATCTCCTTTTCTTTGACGCCCATCGAAAGAAGCGCCATCGCGGCAGCATCGATCTGCTCGCCGAACTCTGCCCAGGTATAGGATATCCATTCTCCGTAAGGTTTATGCTTAACGGCTGTTTTTGAATCCCCCCATCTGTCTACCCGTGAAAGAATCATGAGGGATAGATGTCTTTCCTGTTCAACAAATGCTTCAAATTTTATCTGATATTCACTCATGGAATTATTTTGCATGGGTATCCGCCTGTGTTTTCTCCGGTCTATGTTTTGGGGGCTGCTTATGTAAATGATGAATCAACACCTCCCCCTGGGTGTTGAATCGCACCGGTATTCCCGAAGTTCCGGTGCCGGCATGGGTGATGCCCTGCATCTCCAGATAGCGCCACTGTCCGCGATAATATTTTCGTCCACGGTTCAGATGGGAAATTACGGCCCTTCCACCAGGCAAACAGATTTGACCGGCATGTGTATGGCCGCATAGATATAAATCAACGCCCATCTCTGCTGCGACATCATACAGTTCGGGAGAATGAACTAGTGCGATGGAAAACGCATCATCTGCATGCTCCAACGCATGAATGGCTTGATCCGTGTAGTAGTAATGGACATCATCGGTACCAATGATCCGGTAATGCCACTCAGTTGGATAGATAATTTCAGGTTTTTCTTCAGCCATAACTATTCCTTAGCTTGTTATAGAGTCTACAATTTGAAGTGTGATTAGAGCTGGATCCAATTTAA
>CAYQKZ010000586.1:0-1859 GCA_964418135.1 uncultured Desulfobacterales bacterium | reverse complement strand
GCGGTTGGCATCATCGTTTTCAAGAAAGGGTATCAACGACGCGGAAACACTTACTAGCTGATTGGGAGAAACATCCATCAACTCGATTTGGTCACGTTTGGCCATCGTAAATTCGCCGGCAACACGCGAATTGATTTCAGTCTCGATAAAAAGGCCATTCTCATCAACGGTTGCATTGGCCTGAGCAATGGGAAGCGACTTTTCATCAAAAGCACTCAGAAAGCGAACATCCCGGGTAACCGTGGCATCCGTTACGATACGGTAAGGGGTTTCAATAAATCCATATTCATTCACCTGTGCATAAGTACTGAGCGAAACGATCAACCCGATGTTCGGCCCTTCGGGTGTTTCTATCGGACATATTCGCCCATAATGAGAAGGATGAACATCTCGAACCTCAAAACCGGCACGTTCTCGGGTAAGCCCCCCTGGGCCCAACGCGCTCAGACGCCGTTTATGCGTTGTTTCAGACAGCGGATTGGTTTGATCCATGAACTGGCTGAGCTGGCTGGTTCCAAAAAATTCTTTGACAACAGCGGACACGGGTTTGGGATTCACCAAATCATGCGGCATCAGCGCATCAACTTCCTGAAGGCTCATCCGCTCTTTGATGGCACGTTCCATCCGGACAAGACCTATCCGATACTGATTTTCCAGCAATTCACCCACCGCACGCACCCGGCGGTTACCGAGATGGTCGATATCATCGACGACTCCCTGAGTATCGCGTAGTCTGATAAGGGTTTTGGCTGTCAGTAGAATGTCTTCTTTACGCAGAATCCGCAGATCGATGTTGCTGTCGATACCCAGGCTCTGATTAATTTTAAGTCGGCCGACTCCGGAAAGATCAAAAAGCGGATTTAAAAAAAAGATGATCGACAAAATCCTGAGCGACTTCAGGTGTGGCCGGATTTCCAGGCCTGAGTCTGCGATATATTTCTAGAAGCGCTTCCTTCTTGGACTGAACCTTGTCGAGTATCAGCGTTTTTCGAATCGAATCGCTGATGCTCGTTCCGTCGATAAACAGGATATCAAACTCGACAATACCCGCTTTGTTAAGCCGACTCAGCAATTCCGCACTGACTGTCTCATTTGACCTGGCGATAACCTCCCCGGAAACCGGATGGTGGATGGTGGAAGCTATGATCTTGTCATTCAGCTCATCCAAGGTAATCGGAATGGCATCCAGCTTGTCGGTTTTCATCCGCTTTAAAATCCGCTGGGTAAATACCCTTCCTTTTTTCACAACAATCTCTCCCGTATTGGGATCGATCACATCCTGACTGGCGCGGTGCCCTTTCAGGAATTCTTCATTAAAAGCTTTAAAATACCGGTTAGATTTGACAATGATTTTTTCAGATTCATAAAAGTAGGCCAGGAGATCTTCAGAGGTATAGCCAAATGCCTTGAACAGCAGCGTAACCGGAAATTTTCGACGTCGATCGATCCGGATATAAACAATGTCTTTTGGATCGATCTCCATATCGATCCAAGAACCCCGAACAGGAATGATCCGAGAAGTATAAATCACCTTGCCACTGGTATGGGTTTTCCCCTTGTCATGATCAAAAAAAACACCCGAGGAACGATGTAACTGGCTGACGACTACCCGCTCGGTGCCATTGATGATAAAAGTACCTTTTTCCGTCATCAACGGAATGGTTCCGAAATAAATTTCCTGTTCCTTGATATCCCGAATGTTGGATGAGCCGGTATCTTTGTCGGTATCATAAACAACAAGTCGAACCGTAATTCTCACAGGGATTTCATAACTCATTCCCCGGTGTATACACTCTTCGACACCATGCTTGATCTCAGCAAAACGGTAATCCACAAACTCAAGTGAGGCGCTCCCCGTA
>CAYQKZ010000585.1:0-1862 GCA_964418135.1 uncultured Desulfobacterales bacterium | reverse complement strand
TTTACGGCATCACACCGCATCATCCACTGAATTTTCATTTCAGTCATTCCAACCTGGCCGGCAGCTATTTTCTGGGAAAATGTCGGGTGGATCACTCGGTGCTTTATAAAAGCGATATTCGCGGAGATGAACTGAAGCGAAAAGACGATGTTTTTTTATTCGGAGATCACAAGATTCCTGTTTATGAAGATGAACGCATTCAGATCCGGGACAGTTTTCTGATCAAAACCCTGGTTCACAATTATTCCCATGATCCGGAAAGCCTGGAAACTTTTTTCATTCACGACACCATGTCCATGCATTATGCCAATATTCACGGGTCTCCAACCGAAGGGTGCTTTCTTGGAACCTTCAGTACCGTCGATCTGACAACAGCTCACGACTGTGTGATCGGACGGTTCTCCTATGTTCAGGTCGGCGAAATGTCTCACATTCATGTCGAACCGGGGACCATCTGGATTAAAAAAGACAAGGCATTCAATTTTCTTTACCGGTATCCCCGTCAAAAGCTGGATGGCTATGTCAATTTCAAATTCGGCGAAGGCCCTCCCCGAGGCATTATCATGGATTTCATACAGGAACGAAAACCGGATTTTAAGCGCGTTTTTGATGAGATTCATCTGGAACTGCCGATAACCATCCCCACGGGAGCATCCGTAGATCGGTTCGCCGTTATCAAGAAAAAAACCCGAATCAGTGAAAATGTTCTGGTCGCACAGCGCGCTTATATTCAAAATTCTTTCCTGGGAAAAGGCGCCAATGCTCAGGAAAACTGTTACATCGTAAACTCGCACCTGGATGGATACGATGTAACGGCACATGGAGCAAAAATCATCGAAGCCAGGCTAGGAAAGAAAGTTTTTGTCGGGTTCAATTCCTTTCTGAGGGGAACCCAGGATTCTCCGCTGACTATCGGCGAAGGCTGCATTGTAATGCCGCACACCCTGATCGATCTAACCGAGCCGCTCACGATCCCATCCGGTCATCTGGTCTGGGGCTATATCAGCAATTCGCACGATTTAAAAAACCACAGTATTTCGCTGGAGGAATTTTCCAAAATAAAAGACGGGCTGGTCATGGGAGATCTGCTGTTCGAAGGCGACGGAGAACAATTCGTCGAAGAATTTCAGCACCGCATCGAGCATATTCTGGAAGCCAACGGCGCCTATTTTGACGGCAAACATAATCGGGGGCACGCTCAGCAGAATCAGAACATTTCCTTCAACACCATTCAACCGTACCCGGATGGCGAACGCGAGGGGCTATATCCGACCATTTCGATACTTCCCTGAACAAATTCATCACATTCATGAAGAAATCCCTACGATTCCAGGTTGTTTTGATATTTTCCCTGCATCTGCTGCTGCTTTTTTCACTGGTCTGGACAGCTTTCGTACCCCTGGAGCAAATACTGCAAGGTGCTATCGACGATATCGGAATCAAGACACCCTGTCAGGTGCATCTTTTTCTGGTGCAATACCAGATATGGGCGGCAATCGTATTTACCGCTTCGATGGGAATTCTTATCCCGTGGATGATTTTCCAAAGAGTTATCAATCCCCTGATTTCCATCCAAAAGTTCATCCGTCAGGCCGATCGGGAAGATATGGAATCGCTGGAGGAACTTCATGCCGGTGTAGAATTCAATGCATTGGCGGCTGAAATCAATCGCATGATGGGCCATCAAAAACAGGAACAGAATCGATTGCTGAATATCAACGACACCCTGTCCGCCATCAGCGCCTGCCGTCGTCTGATGATTCAGGAAACCGACGAACAAAAACGGGTTCAGGAGTGCTGCAACATCCTTGTCAATACGGGCAAATACCGCATGGCATGGATCGGTTATACCGAAGACGATA
>CAYQKZ010000584.1:0-1862 GCA_964418135.1 uncultured Desulfobacterales bacterium | reverse complement strand
AGAGTCCGCAGAGACCTCGGCCAGATTCCGCTGGTAACGCCGACCATCCAGATCGTGGGGATTCAGACGGTCAACAATGTTCTCTTCGACGATGAAAACGAACGCTACAAGATGATTACGGCCCAGGTCAAGGACCTCTGCTACGGCCTGTATGGAAAAACCGCCGTTCCCATCAACCCGGAAGTCCAGAAAAAAGCGCTGAAAGGCTATCCCAGAGGGGAAGAACCCATTACCTGCAGACCGGCGGAAGTCATCGAACCCGAACTGAAAAAAGCCCAGGAAGACGTCAAGGGTCTGGCCGTGGATCTGGACGATGAGCTGATTTATGCCCTGTATCCTGTAACCGGCAAGCGTTTCCTGCAATGGAAATACGGCAAGGAACCCGTACCCGATGACGTCAAACCCATTACGCTCGAACAGGCCAAAGCTCGTCAGGAGCTGATCCAGAAAGCCATTGCCGGAAAACTGATCGAAAAAATCGAAAAAGAAGCACCTGCCAAGGGCGCGGCGCTGCGAAAATTCAATGTATTCGTGGATGACACGTATTTTGAAGTCGGTGTCGAAGAAATCGGCGGAGCGCCGGTCGTCAGCTATATCCAACCCGCACAACCGGTTGCTCCGGCAGCCCCTGCCGCACCGAAACCGGCTCCTGCCGCGGCTCCCGCAGCAGCCGCAGAACCGGCTCCCGCAGCTGTAGAGGATGGTGCTGTCATTAAAGCGCCCATGCCGGGCATGATCGTTCGATTCGAGAAAAATGTCGGTGATGCCGTCAGCAAAGGCGAAACCGTGGTGATTCTGGAAGCCATGAAAATGGAAAACGCCCTGCCGTCACCGGTGGACGGTACCATTAAAACCATCAATTTCAAGAGCAGCGACTCGGTTACCAAAGGCGCTGTGCTGTGTGTAATCGGATAACTAAAAGGAGGCAATACTGATGAAGATTCATGAGTATCAGGCCAAAGAGCTTTTTAAAAAATACGGTGTTCCCATACCTGAGGGTGGGGTGGCGTTCGACATCTCCGGAGCCCAGGGCGTTGCCGAAAAACTCGGCGGATATCCGGTCGTGGTCAAGGCGCAGATTCATGCCGGCGGACGGGGAAAAGGCGGCGGGGTCAAACTGGCCGGCTCCCGGGACGATGTGAAAACAGTTGCCGGCCAGATTCTCGGTATGAACATGGTCACCCATCAGACCGGCCCCGAAGGCAGGCTGGTGAAAAAAGTTCTGGTCGAACAAGGACTCAATATTCAAAAAGAGTTGTATCTCAGCATCATTCCGGATCGGGCCACGGCAACGGTGGTCATTATCGCCAGTGAAGCCGGCGGGATGGACATCGAAGCGGTTGCGGAAAAAACACCGGAGAAAATCATCAAAGTCTATATCGACCCGCTGGTCGGTATTCAGGCGTATCATTGCCGGGAAGTCGCTTATGGACTCAACCTGGCGCCGGAAACCATCAAAGCTTTTACAGCCCTGTTGAGCCGTCTGTACGCCTTGTTTGTGGACTATGACTGTTCGCTGGTCGAAATCAATCCCCTAGTCATCACAGCGGAGCAGACCGTGATCGCGCTGGATGGAAAAGTCAATTTTGACGACAGCGCCCTGTTCCGTCACAAGGATATTCTGGCATACCGCGATCTGGATGAAGAAAATCCCCTCGAGATCGAAGCCTCCAAGTACAATCTCAATTATATCGCCCTGGATGGAAATGTCGGCAACATGGTCAATGGTGCGGGTCTGGCCATGGCAACCATGGATATCATCAAGCAGGCAGGTGCCAGCCCCGCCAATTTTCTGGATGTGGGCGGCGGCGCCAATGCCGAAATGGTGGAAAACGGCTTTCGGATCATCCTGAGCGATAAAA
>CAYQKZ010000583.1:0-1863 GCA_964418135.1 uncultured Desulfobacterales bacterium | reverse complement strand
CACGAGGTGATGATGCGGGGCACATTTGCCAAAATCCGCCTGAAAAACAAGATGGTTCCGGGAGTGGATGGCGGATGGACCCTGTGGCTGCCGAGTGGTGAAAAAATGACCATTTACGATGCCGCCATGAAATATAAAGAGATTCAAACCCCGCTGATTGTTCTGGCCGGAAAGGAATACGGCACCGGCAGCTCCAGGGACTGGGCTGCCAAAGGTACTTTGCTTCTCGGTATCCGCGCGGTCATAGCCGAAAGTTTCGAGCGAATTCACCGCAGCAATCTGGTTTGTATGGGCGTACTGCCATTGCAGTTCAAACCCGGAGACAGCCATGAATCCCTTGGCCTGACCGGAACCGAAACCTACCGGATCACGGGAATTGCCTCGCGTCTTTCTCCTGGAAAAGAGCTGACGATCCGCGCCGAACACCCGGACGGCAGTCAGAATCGGTTTCCGGTTACCACCCGGCTGGATTCTCCGGTTGAAGTTACCTATTATCAGCATGGCGGCATTCTCAATTATGTGCTTCGCAGTATGGCATGATAAAATATTTTTTTTCAGTACCTGACCGAATCAAGAAAGTTACCCATGATCAGCGTTGAAAATCTTACCAAGAGCTTTGGAAAATATATTCTATTTGACAGCATCAGTTTTAAACTCAATTCCCGGGAGCGCATCGGTCTGGTTGGCCGAAACGGACATGGGAAAACCACACTGTTCCGACTCATTGCCGGCATGGAGCAGCCGGATTCCGGAAGCATTCTGACGCCAAAAGCCTACCGCATCGGGTACGTTCAGCAGCACATCGATTTTTCACAGCAAACGGTACTGAAAGAAGCCATGACCGGCCTGGTGGAAAGTGAAACGGAACATGCCTGGAAAGCGGAAAAAATTCTGGCAGGTCTCGGGTTTTCAGTTGACGACATGCAGCAACCGCCGGAAACGTTTTCCGGCGGTTTTCAGGTCCGCCTGAATCTGGCCAAGGCACTCGTATCCGAACCGGATCTGCTGCTGCTGGACGAACCCACGAACTACCTGGATATCACTTCCATCCGCTGGATCGAACGGTTTCTGGTCAACTGGCCCCATGAGCTGATGCTTATCACCCATGACCGCAGTTTCATGGACAAAATCGTCACCCACACCCTGGGAATTCATCGCCGGAAAGTCCGCAAGATTGCAGGAGACACCAGCAAATATTATGCCCAGATCGCTATGGACGAAGAAGTCTATGAAAAAACCCGGCAGAACGATGAAAAACGCCGCAAGGAAATCGAGATTTTCATTTCCCGGTTCCGGGCCAAAGCCCGACTGGCCAACATGGTGCAGTCCCGTATCAAAACACTGGCCAAAATGACTCAGCAGGAAAAGCTTGACAAGGTCAAAACCCTGGAGTTTTCGTTTCAAACCCGGCCCTTTCCCGCCAAGAACGTGTTGACGTCCCGCAGTATCGGATTCGGATTCGATCCACAGGTACCCCTCATCCAGAATCTTGATTTTTCGATTCAGGCGGGTGAACGGATTTGTGTGATCGGAAAGAACGGCAAAGGCAAAACCACCCTGCTCAAGCTGCTGGCCGGTTCACTAATGCCCCAGACGGGAGACATCACGTATCATCCGGCTGTTAGCGCCGGCGTTTTCGAGCAGACCAACATTCAGACCCTGGTGGATGAGCGCACCGTCGAGGAAGAAATCCTTTATTCCCATTCCGATGTCGATCGGCAACTGGCGCGAAACATCTGCGGAGCCATGATGTTCAGCGGTGAGACCGCGTTGAAGAAAATCGCCGTTCTTTCCGGCGGAGAGAAAAGCCGGGTCATGCTCGGAAAAATTCTGGTCACGCCCGTCAATCTGCTGCTGCTCGAT
>CAYQKZ010000582.1:0-1884 GCA_964418135.1 uncultured Desulfobacterales bacterium | reverse complement strand
GGATCATTTTTATCCAGCAACGAATTGGAAAAGGCGGCAGACCTTTTTCCATCTTAAAGTTCAGAACCATGATACCGGATGCGGAAAAATTCAAATGCAACCTGGAAAACATGGCAACGGGCGAACTTTTTTTCAAGGTTAGAAACGACCCCAGAGTGACGCGGTTCGGCCGTGTGCTGCGAAAATACAATCTGGATGAGATCCCCCAATTCCTAAATGTTCTATTGGGCGACATGAGCATCGTGGGTCCCCGCCCCCCTCTTCCGGAAGAGGTAGTCGATTATGAGGACTGGCATAAATCCCGGCTGGAAGTCAACCCGGGCATTACGGGACTCTGGCAGGTTGACAAGCAGCGGAAATGGAAATTTGATGAGATGGTAAAACTCGATATCCACTACATTCTGAACTGGTCGCTTTTCCTGGATTTAAAAATACTGCTTCGCACGCCCGGTGCAATCTTTCGCGGAAATGGATTCGACGGATGAAAGGATGAATATGATTCGATTGTTTGGTTATATCGTGAATCGATACCAGCCGCTATCGGCTGCTTTGCTTGTTGTTCTTATCGCCATTCAGACTGCAGCCAATTATTGGTGGCTCAGCGCTGACAATTGGCCGCATGGGTATGAGGTTATCGATCTCTTGATCACCCAGAAGCGGTTTTACAATGAGCTGAAAATGATTTGGATGTCTTTTCTAAATCAGCCGTACGGGTTTTTCGCTGTCATTGATGGCATGTGCCAATTTTACACGTTGTTCAACACTTTTGGATTTGAAAATCGGCCAAATTTGGTTTTGCTGGTTGCGTCTATGGGGAATTTCCTTTTTGGCACAGGCACATTACCAACGACATTGTGGACCAACACGTTGTTTCTGATCGTTCTGATTATTTCAATGTATAAAATTGGTGTTTTTCTTAAAGACAGAAAAACAGGTCTTTTGTCTGCCTGTATCGTGTGCCTCTACCCCGGCATTTTTGGTTTTAGCCGAAAATTTGGCATGTATTTTCCATTGACGGCGATGACGGCTCTAAGCATTTATTTTCTTCTTCGGTCCGATACATTCAAGAACATTCCCTATTCAATCGGTTTTGGAATCGTATCGGGGCTGGCGTTTCTGACCAAGGTCCAATTCGTTATTTTCATCGCCGGTCCCCTTTGTTGTGCAGCTATCGGAATGTTTGCAAAAGGGGTAGATCTGAAGTATCGAAGAATAATTCTCTTTTGTCTGGCGTCGTTAATAACATTCCTGATTTCATATCTATGGCTTGCGGGTAAAATTGAACCTCTGATCGAAAACTTTTATTGGCATGCCACAGAGACCCAGAACCCTTCTTCTCAAATTCTCACATCCGGATTTATTCTACCCTTATTTTTTTTCTATCCAATTGAGATATGGCATAATTTGTCCCCGGTGTTTACGCTGCTTCTGCTGATCAGTTTGGTTGGTTATTTTACAATGTGGAATAGAAATAAGATGACCATGTTAACATGGGTAGCGATTCCATTGCTTGTATTTTCGATTATTTCGGTTAAATGGGGCCGATATATTTTCCCGATATTTCCGGCCCTGTCCATTGTCACAGCAGTTTTTGGGGCTTCGGTTAACAGCAGAACAATTAACATCCTGTTTTTGATAGTCATTTTCGTTTTTGGGAGCTATCAATACATAACATTCAGTTTTTATAGCGATATTAATGGAAATCGACACGCCTTCCTGTCCTGTGATGAAGATATGACGCATGCACCGATGCAATCCAACCATGCGGATGTATGCCATGAAATATCCCGTATCATCGGCACACATGGATTTACGAAAAACGATACAGTTCTCATCGGGATTGCCGAAAAACGCACAACGCTTTCTCTCACTCGCCGCCGGCGC
>CAYQKZ010000581.1:0-1888 GCA_964418135.1 uncultured Desulfobacterales bacterium | reverse complement strand
TCCAGGATTACATGTACAAAGAACTGGAAAAGATTTACGGTGGTATGTGGGACTGCGAAGATGATCCGATCAAACATGCCCATAAGATGATCGCCCATATCGACAAGAAACGTAAAGCCCTCGGCATTGACAAAGCCAGGGAACGCGTGCTGATGGATATGGCGGATCGTCAGAAACTGGAAACCGCATAATCCGGAAACCCGGGGAAAAGGCGCTGATTTTCGCATTTTCCCTTACCCATATTTGATATCAATTTAAATCCTCAACGAAGGAGGAGTTTATATGTCAAGATTAGTTGCATTTGCGGCCATTCAGGGCGGCTATAACATCGTTTCGAAAGTGGAAGGTAAATACAAAAAAGCTCTCGCTACCTACAATGCCGACACCAAAGTCGGTTTTCCCAATACGGCCTATTATCTGCCGGTCATTTATTCACTTCTTGGGATGAAGGTCGAAACCCTGGAAGACATGAAAAAACCGTTGGATTTCGCACGTGGTCTGTTGCCTCCGCATGTAAAGGGCTCTCACCATCTTCCTTATCTGGGGCCTCTGCTGGATGCCGGTATGGCAGCGCTGCTGGCATTTGAAATCGAAGAAGCGCTTCGTTATCTGACGGATCCGGATTATTATCTTCACTCCGAAGATATCGATGAAGCCAGCGGTAAAATCTGGCTGGGCGCAGCCGATGATACAGTGTTCCGAAAACGCGGTGTGGAATTCGTGGATGGTTCCGCTCCGGGTTTTGCAGCCATCGTGGGTGCAGCCCCCAGTCCTGAAATTGCCAAGATGATCGTCGAAGAATACCAGAAACGCAGTCTCTATATCTTCCTGGCCGCCAACCAGAACGGCACCACGGTTGCCGAGCAGTTACTCGAAGCCGGAGTTCAGATCGGCTGGAATACCCGTATCGTTCCTTTCGGTCCGGACATTTCATCCGCCATTTTCGCTCTTGGCTTTGCCAACCGCGCTGCCATGGCCTTCGGCGGGATCAAACCCGGCGACTACAAGACCATGCTGATGTATAACAAAAACCGCATCTTTGCATTCGTCAATGCGCTCGGCGATGTGAATGCGGAATGGGCTGCTGCGGCTGCCGGCTGCGTCAACTGGGGTTTCCCGACTCTGGCCGACACCGACATTCCGGAAATTCTCCCGACCGGTATCTGCACCTATGAGCATGTTGTGGCCAACGTCAAACATGAAGACATGGTTCAGAAATCCGTTGAAGTCCGGGGTCTCAAGGTCACGGTTTCCAAGATCGACATTCCCTGCGCATTCGGCCCGGCTTATGAGGGCGAGCGCGTCAGAGGTGCGGATCTGTATTGCCAGTGCGGCGGCGGCAAGACCCAGTGTACCGAGCTGGTCAAAATGGCGGAAATGGGTGAAATTGAAGACGGAAAAGTCATTGTTGACGGACCGGATTTAAAGGATGTGAAAGAGGGCGGTACCTTCTCTCTGGGTATTTATGTCCAGGTCGCGGGCCGCGAATTCCAGACTGATTTTGAGCCCATTCTGGAACGCCAGATTCACCATCTCATCAATTATATTCAGGGCATCATGCACATCGGACAGCGGGATATTTCCTGGGTCCGGGTCAGTAAGTCCGCCGTGGATAAAGGTTTCTCCCTGAAAGACATCGGGGTCGTGCTTCATGCCAAGTTACACCAGGATTTCGGAAAGATTCTTGACAAGATTCAGGTAACGCTTTTCACCAAAGTGGATGATGTGGACAAGCTCACCACCCGTGCCCGCGCTGAATATAAAATGCGGGATGAGCGCGTTGAGAAGATGACCGATGAAGCCGAAGAAATTTTTTATTCCTGTACACTCTGTCAGTCTTTTGCACCCAACCATGTCTGCACCGTCAGCCCGGAAAGAACCGGTCTTT
>CAYQKZ010000580.1:0-1890 GCA_964418135.1 uncultured Desulfobacterales bacterium | reverse complement strand
AAGGGACAGCGGGGATGGAAATGACATCCGGCCGGGAGATTGGCCGGTGAGGGGACATCCCCGGCCAGTTGGAATCTTTTTCTTTTACGAGATGGATCAGGGATCGGGATGGCCGATATCAGGGCCTGGGTATAGGGATGCAGGGGCGCTGCATACAGGGATTCGGAATCGGTATGTTCCACGATCCGCCCCAGATACATCACCGCAACATCGTCTGAAATATGTTTGACCACCGCCAGATTGTGCGCAATGAACAGATAGGACAGTTTCATCTCCCGCTGCAGTTCAAGCAGCAGATTGACGATCTGGGATTGAATCGAGACATCGAGGGCTGAAACCGGCTCGTCACAGACGATCAGGCGGGGATTCAAGGCAATGGCCCGGGCAATACCGATCCGCTGCCGCTGGCCGCCGCTGAACTCGTGGGCGAACCGGGACACAGCGGTCCCGGAAATTCCAACCCGATCCAGCAGATTCCTGACCGCCATTCTGCGTTCCGAAACAGAACCAACCTGATGAATCGCAAAAGGTTCTTCCAGAATGTCGCCGATGGTCTGCCGCGCATCGAGGGATTCAAACGGATCTTGAAAAATGATCTGCATATGTTTTCGGATTCCGCGCAGCCGCCGGTGCGGCATGGTCGCCATATCCTGCCCCATGAAACGGATGGCGCCGCTGTCCGGCTCGATCAGCCGGAGGATGGATCTTCCGACCGTGGTTTTCCCGCAGCCCGATTCTCCTACCAGCCCCAGCGTCTTTCCCTCCTGAATCGACAGGGACACATCGTCCACCGCATAGACATACCCGATTTTTTTTCTGAACACACCGCCATATATCGGAAAATGTTTTTTCAAATGATCGACTTCGAGTAAATTCTGCATCGTGTCCAATCGGATATCCAATCAGATCTCCGGTCGGATACCCGGTCGGGTATCCGGCGTTTTCCTGGCAATCTTTGCGCCATTGCGGTGAATTTCAAGTATTTCGTTATCGATTCCGGACAGAACCATGATCCATCCCGTTTCTCAGCCGGCGGTCCAGCAGCGACAGCCGATTTCCCGGCTTGTCGTTCCGGACGGCCGTATCGAGCGCCTGCCGGGTGCCCACGATGATGACTAATTTCTTTCCCCGTGTAATGGCCGTATAAAGCAGATTCCGCTGCAGCAGGGGATAGTGCTGAGACATCAGCGGAATCACCACCGCCGGATATTCCGAGCCCTGGGATTTATGAACGGAAATGGCATATGCCAGCGTCAGCTCCTCGACTTCTTCGTTCTCATAGTCCACGAGCCGGTCGTCATAGTTCACCGAAACCCGCCTTTTGACGCCTTCGATTTCCGAAATCACACCGATATCTCCGTTGAATACTTCCTTGGCATAATTGTTTCTAAGATGCATGACCTTGTCTCCGGATCGGAACGGCATGCCTGTTCCGGAAGAAGCAGCGGGATTCAAGGCTTCCTGAAGCACCTGGTTGAGCTGTATGGTTCCCACGGTTCCCTTGTGCATCGGCGTCAGTACCTGAATGTCCCGTACCGGATCCAGTCCGAAACGCTCCGGGATTTTTCGGCTGCACAGCTCGACAATCGTTTTTACGACCGTTTCAGGCTGGTATTGCTCGATGAAATAAAACTCGGACAATCCTTCGGACTGCCGGGCCTTTTCCAAATGCGGCAGATTCCCCTGCCGGACCCTATGGGCATTGACAACGATCGGGCTTTTTTCCGCCTGACGGAAAATCTCTTTCAATTCGAATGTCCGGATCACCCCGGATTGAATCAGATCCGACAGAATGTTGCCGGGCCCGACAGACGGCAACTGAAACACATCCCCGACCAGAATCAGGCTGGCGGAAACAGGGACGGCCTTCAGCAGATGAAACATGAGCTG